>NZ_JAZGQK010000039.1:0-42053 GCF_036422035.1 Plantactinospora sonchi | reverse complement strand
GGCGGGGGGGGGCGGGGGGGCCCCGGGCCCCGGGGCCGGGCCCCCCCCGGGGGGGGGCCCCCCCCCGGCCCCCCGGCACCGGCTACCGTGCGGCATGACCGCACGCGAGCGGGCGAGGCTGTCCGGACTGGCCCGGAACCCCGCCGCCACCGAGCAGATCCTGGTCCGGCTGGCCCGGGACGCCGTCGTCGCCCGCGAACTGGCCAGCCGGCGACGCCCGCTGCCGGACGCGGTGGCCGAGACGATCCTCGCCCACCGCGACCCCGGCTCGGCGCTGTTCCTGCACGGCGACCGGGTCTCCCCGGCGATCCGGGCCCGGATCGCCGCCGACCCCGATCCGGCGATCCGGTACGCGCACCGCGACTTCGTCCGGAGCATGGTCGAGCGGGAGGTCTTCCTCCCCGTCGAGGAGCTGGCCGAGGCGTACGCGCGGTCGCCCGACGAGTTGGCCCGCGACCCCGACCCCCGGATCCGGGCCGCCGTGGCGGACGCCTGGTGGACCGCCCCCGCCCCGGTGCGGGCCGCTCTGCTCACCGATCCCGATCCGACGGTACGTACCGCCGCGTCCCGCCGGGCCCAACCGCCGGTGCCGGTGGAGCTGCACCCGACCTGCCTCGCCGACCCGGCGACCCGGGCACACGTCGCCGGATACGCGGAGCTGACCGACGCCCTCGCCTTCTCCCTGGCCACCGACCCGGACCACGAGACACGGCAGGCCGTCGCCCGCAACCCCCGGCTGTCGGCCGAGGTGGTCGCGGTGCTGGTCGCCGACCCGCACCCGCTCGTCCGCGCCGCGATGATGCAGCATCCCGGGGTCGACGAGCGGACCCGCGACCGGCTGCACGCGGAGCTGGCCGCCGAGAAGGCGGCGGGCAGCCTCGACGCGCGGGTCGCGCTGGACTGGAGCCTCGCCGAGCCGATCTGGCTGCGCGAACTGCCGCTGCCCGCCCGACTGTCCTACCTGGACTCCCGGCACGTGGCCTTCCGGCGGGCGCTGGCCGGTAGTCGCGACCTGCCGCCGGAGGCGTGGCGGCGCCTCGACGCCGACCCCGACTGGCGGGTACGCCGCTACGCCGCGACACGTCCGGACACACCTCCGGAGGTGCTGGAACGCCTGGTCCGGGAACACGGCGACGGCGGTCCGATCCGACCCCGGCTGGTCGAGCACCCGAACTTCCCGGCCACGGCCTTCGCCCGCTTCGCCGAGCACCCCGAGCCCCGGGTCCGGTGTCTGGCGTTGGCCGGCCCCGACCTCGCCCCGGAAGTGCTCAACCGACTCACCGCCGATCCGGAGCCGTCCGTACGCCGGGCCGCCGCCGGACATCGGGGACTCCACCCGGCCCGGGTCGCGGAACTGCTCGCCGACGAGGACGACGAGGTGGTCCGCGCCGCCGCCGCCCATCCGGCGCTGCCGGCCGCCCGAGCCCACCGGATACTGGACGAGGCGGGGTTGTGACCGTGGGCCGTCCGGCTACCCTCCGACGATGGCGGAGTGGGAAGTCTGGCGGCAGGACGACAACGGCAACGAGTACCGGGTGGCCGCACATCCGGACCGGATAGCCGCGCTGGCCCAGGTCATGGTGCTGGAGTCCGGGGTGCGGCACAGGCAGACGTACTGGGTGGCCGGGCCGGCGGAACCGGTCTGCCGTACCAACCGCGACCTCTACCAGCGGGTCCTCGCCGAGAGCGAGCGGATGACCGGGCAGGGGCGGACCCTGGACGAGTTTCTTCGCGGCTGGTGGCAGGTGGGCCGGTCGGTGGCCGGACGGGTCGGGTTCGACCTGGACGAGGTGGCGGCGATGGTGGTGGCTGCGGCGACGGTCGAGCCCCCGCCGATCCGGCCGCAGTGGCGGTCGACCTCGTTCGAGTGGCTGACCGAGGAACCACGCCGGTACGTCGACTGGGAATCCATCGTGCTGTGCCAGATCGCCGACCTGGCGGACTTCGCCGACCAGGGCCCACTGCCGCCGTACGCCGGACTGGGGCTGGACGCGCCCCGGCCGGGCGGCCACCGACGGTGTATCGGGCTGCGCTGGTACAACTTCACTCCGGCGTCCTACCTGGAGTGCGGCCTGGCCGGCACGATCGGCGGCTGGGACCTGGCTGACGGCATACGGGTGGAGTTGCCCGGACCGGTGGTGCCGCTGCGCCCGGAACCGGGGCCCGAGGAGGTGGCCGTCGAGACCCTGACCTGGGACGATCTGGCGGAGTTGGCGGTCTGCGGCCAGGAGTACGAGTAGGTCCCGGACGAACGGCGGGGGGGGGGGGGGGGGGGGGGGGGAGGGGGGGGGGGGGGCCGGCGCCCGGGTGTGGTGGTTGTGGGGCCCGGCCCCCGGGGGGGCCCCGGGGCGGGGGGGGGGGGGGCCCCCCCCGCCGCCGTTACTGGTGGAGGGAAGTGCTCAGAGGACGCCGTCGGTCAGGTTCTGCACGCCGAGGTCGCCGCCGCCCAGCAGACCGGTCACGCCGCCCAGCGCGCCGTCGACGGTCCCGGTGACGTTGCCCGTGGTGCCGCCCAGGTCGGTGACCCCACCCAGGGTGCCGTCGAGGTCCGCGACGCCGCCCAGCGTCCCGTCGACCGTGCCGGTCACGCCGCCCAGGGTGCCGTCGAGGTCGGCCAGGTCGGTGACCCCGCCGAGGTCGGTGACGCCGCCGGCCAGGCCGGTGACGCTGCCCAGGTCGGCCACGCCACCCAGGTCGGTGACGCCGCCGGCCAGGCCGGTGACGCCGCTCAGGTCGGTGACGCCACCCAGGTCGGTGACCCCGCCCAGGTCCGTCACGCCACCGAGCGTGCCGGTGACGGTGCCGGTGACGTTGTCCAGGGTGCCGTCCACGTCGGTGACCCCGGCCAGGGTGCCGTCGAGGTCGGCGACGCCGCCGATCGTGCCGTCGACGGTGCCGGTCACCGTGCCCAGGGTGCTGCTCAGGTCGGTGACGTTGCCCAGCGTGCCGGTCAGGTCGGTCAGGCCGCCCAGGTCACCCGCGCCGACCAGGCCGGTCGCGGTGCCGGCGGTGGAGGTCACCGTGGTGGCGGCGAAGTCGGCGGTGCCGAGGACACCGTCGACCACCCCGAGCCCGCCGGCCGCGTTCAGCACCGTCGAGTCGAGGGTCTCGGCGACGTCGTGCGCCCCGGACAGGTCCACGGTCAGGCCGCTGCCCAGGCCGAGCACCGGCAGCGCGGAGGAGGAGGCGGTCACGGTCAGGCCGTTCGGGTCGATGCTGACCCCGGCGACGCCGGCCACGCTGACGTCCGCGTCGGTGGCGTAGAGCCCGGTGGTGAACTGATTGGCGACCGTCTGCACCTGGCCGACGACGGCGGTCGGGCTGACGCTGAGCGAGCTCAGGCCGAGGCTCTCCACGGCGCTGAGGTCGGTGAGGCCCTGCAGCGGTACGGAGTCGACCACCAGCGGGATCACGTCGTGCACGTCGGCGGGGACCACGTCGCAGAGCCCGAGGCTCTCCAGGGTGCCCGTCGGGTCCAGCTCGAAGGCCGAGCGGAGTTCGGCGTCGCTGAGCAGGTTGAGGACGAAGTCGTGCAGGGTCTGGGTCGACTCCGGCGCGGCGGCCTCGGGCGCGGCGGGCGCCTCCGGGGCCGGAGCCGGCTGCGGGTTGGCGGCCGGGGCCGAGGTGGCGGTCTGGTCCGCGGTGGGTGCCGTACTCACAGTGACGATCTCCTCGAACGTTGGGCGGGGATGATCTGGGCATGTCGGTCCAGACCTGGCAATGACCGTACGGCGGGGTCGACGTACCGGACATCGGGGACGAGCCCGTGTTCTCTCCCCAACCGCCGGGGTGCCCCGAGGGCTGGGACGTTAGGGGCTTAGGGGTTTCCCGGGGATCCGGCCGAGGGGCCGGACGCGGATCTGGGCGATCAGGCCGGCCCGAGTCGGCCCGCGTCACGCTTAAGGACGTGGCCCGGGAGGTGCTGGCGCCGCCCCGCCACCCCGTACCTCGCGGTGATCCGCCGTCGACCCGTCACGGCGCGCTCTGGCCGACCACCCGCTCCAGCGCACTCCCGAGCCGAGGGCTCAGGCTCTGCGCGTAGCTCGCCGTGAGGTGCCTCGCGTCCCGGTAGACCAGGACACCGCCGATCACCGGCGCGCACCGGGAGGTCGGGCAGATCGCGCCGTTCAGGTCGATCAGCGGTACGTCGTCCAGCCTCCGTACCGCCTCCGCCTGGGCGGTTCCGGCGCCGGCCGCCAGCGCGGTACGCCGCGACGGCGCGCACCGGGTCAGCCGCTCGGGATTCTTCGACACGCACTTCGGCACGTCGATTCCGGGCACCGGGGTGTCCCGGAGCACCACCGTGCGGACCCGGTCGGCGACCAGACCGGCCCAGGTCCGCCGCATCCCCTCGACCAGCGCGTTCTCGGCGGCGCGGCCGGTCAGTGTCCGGCCGCCGGCCGAGGGCGGGTACCGGTGGCCGGTGGTCAGCAGCAGCGCCGGGCGTTCCGGGCCGGTGAGTTCGGCCCGCACGTTGGCGTACCACTTGGCGCAGGCGGCGTCCGGGCGGCCGGTGGCGGCGTCGGCGACCGGCAGGTCGAGGAAGGGACAACCGGGCCGGAGGTAGGTGATCAACCGCCAGCCCTTCGCCTCGGCGACGCCCCGCAGCGCGGGCACCCAGCTCGCGGCGTGGCTGTCGCCGGCCAGCGCGACGGTGAAGGCGGAGTTCCGGTCGCCGTAGACGCAGGCCCGGGCGGGACCGTCCGGGCCGCCGGAGAAGCAGTTGTGCCGGTAGACCTCCGGCAGGTCCGCCCCGGCGTCGGCCGGCTTCGGACTGATCGACCGGACCCGGGCCACCGGAGCGCCGGCCGGGTCGTTCGACGGCGAGCCGCGGAGCACGGCGGCACCCCGTGCCGGTGCCGGGGCCGACGGGCTGGGCGAGACCGTCACCGGTGCCGCCGTGCCGGAGGGCGGCGGGACCTGACGGGGCGGCCAGACGCCGAGTTGCAGCAGCAGTCCGCCGACCATCACGGCGGCCGGCACCAGCGCGGCGATCCGCAACGTCTCGGCCGGTGACCAGGCGGGCAGGCCGGTGCGCAGTGGTGTCTCGACGTGGCGGCGGGTGAGGGCGGCGAGCAGGACGGCGCCGCCGAGCACGGCCAGTCCCGCCACCGCCGGCAGTTCGCCGAACCGCGCGTGCGCGGCGGCCAGCAACGGCCAGTACCAGAGGTACAGCCCATAGCAGAGCTGCCCCGCCGCCCGTACCGGCCGGCTGGCCAGGATCTCGACCGGCCGGCCGCCGCCGGCCGTACCGGTACGGCCGGTGCGGCTGAGGATGACGGCGGCGGCGCCGAGCGCGGGCAGCAGGGCGGCGGAGCCGGCGGCACCCGGCCCGGGACGGAAGGCGAGGACGGCGACGGCGATGGCGACGAGGCCACCCCAGCCGAGTACGGCGGCGACCCACCGGGGCAGTGCGACCGGTCGGAGTGCGAGCAGGGCGAGCCCGGCGCCGAGGGCGGGTTCCCAGGCCCGGGTGTGTGTGCCGAAGAACGCCGGGGCGCCAGGGCTGGCGCCCAGCACCGCCCAGCCGAGCGAACCGGCGACGAGCAGGCCGGCGGCGTACAGCAGGGGCCGGCGCGGGTCGCGGCCGTCGCGGCGGACCGCCCAGACCGCGACACCGGCGAGCAGCACCGGCCAGAACACGAGGAACTGTGCGCCGACGCCCAGCGCCCAGTGCTGCGCCAGCAGCCCGGTGGTCGCGTCCGGGGCCACCGGTACGCCGGCGTCCTGCGCGGCGAGCCGCCAGTTCAGTACGCCGAGCCCGGCGGCCAACAGGTCCCAGCCGGCCTCCGGCCACCGTGACCGGGGCAGGCAGGTCAGGACCAGCAGTACGGACGCGGCCAGTACCAGCACGGCGGTCGGCAGCAGTCGTCGGGCGCACCGGGCGTAGAACGCGGTCAACGTGACCTGGCCGGCCCGGTGCCACTCGCCGAGCAGCAGGGCGGTGACCAGGAAACCGGCGAGTACAAACAGGACGTCCCACCCGAATGGTCCGCCGGGTACGACATCGAGTCCGGCGCCCGCGAGCAG
Source organism: Plantactinospora sonchi (assembly GCF_036422035.1). NCBI lineage: Bacteria > Bacillati > Actinomycetota > Actinomycetes > Micromonosporales > Micromonosporaceae > Plantactinospora > Plantactinospora sonchi. Next base: position 36,023 of record NZ_JAZGQK010000039.1, on the reverse strand, counting down.
CAGCGGCAGCACGGCGAGCGCGGCGAGGCCGAGGAGGTCGGGCCGGTGACCGGTCCCGATCTCGGGTTGGGGCTGGGGTCGCGTCCGCGTCGGCGTCGCCATCTGTCCACACTCCAAGCCCAGGCTCTGGTCCGGTTAGCACCTTCCTAGCAGATGTTCCCCATTGAAGGGCCTATTTGGCTTTCGTGAGTAATGCTCACCGCTAGCCGTCCCGGCGGCCGGCCCGCTCGGCAGCGTCCCGCCAGGCGATCTCGACCCCCGGCGTCGGCTGGTAGGTCCGGAGCGAGCCGGAACCCGGCAGCGTCCGCCGCAACAGTCCACGCAGCTCCGCCAGCCCACCGTCCAGTACGCCGAGCGCCCGGGCCTGCACCAACGCGTTGCCCAGCGCGGTCGCCTCCACCGGACCGGCGACCACCGGCAGTCCGCAGGCATCGGCGGTGAGCTGACAGAGCAGCTCGTTGCGGGCGCCGCCACCGACGATGTGCACCACGTCCACCGACCGGTCCGCCAACCGCCCCGCCTGCCGCACCGCGGACCGGTGCGCCAGCGCCAGACTGTCCAGAATGCACCGGGTGATCGCGGCCGGCCCGTCAGGAACCGGCTCGCCCCGCTCGGCACAGGCCCGGGCCAGCCGGGCCGGCATGTCGCCGGGCGGCAGGAAGACCGGGTCGTCCGGGTCGACCACGGCGGCCAGCCCCGGCTCCCGGGCGGCGGCGGCGAGCAGCGCCGGCAGCTCGACGTCGTACCCGCGGGACCGCCAGACCCGCAGCGACTCCTGGAGCAGCCAGAGCCCCATCACGTTGCGCAGGTAGCGGACCGTGCCGTCCACCCCGGCCTCGTTGGTGAAGTTCGCCTCCCGGCTCTCCGCCGACAGCACCGGCTCCGGCAGTTCGACGCCGACCAGCGACCAGGTGCCGCAGGAGATGTAGGCGAACCGGTCCCCCTCGGCCGGCACCGCGACCACCGCCGAGGCGGTGTCGTGCGAACCGACCGCGGTCACCGGCAGCGGACCGGTCGCGCCGACCGCCTCCCGTACCTCGGCACGCAGGTCACCGGCCGGCTCACCCGGCTGGCGCAGCGGGCCGAACAGCCGCTCCGGCAGACCGGCCGCGCTGATCAGCTCCGTGGACCAGCGCCGGGTACGCACGTCGAGCAACTGGGTGGTGGAGGCGTTGGTGACCTCCGTGCCCGCCACCCCGGTCAGCCAGTAGCTCAACAGGTCCGGGATGAGCAGCAGCCGCTCCGCCCGGTCCAGGATCGGGGTGCCGGTCGCGGCGACGAGCTGGAAGAGGGTGTTGAACGGCAGCAGCTGCAGCCCGGTCGTGGTGTAGAGGCGGTCGGCGCCGAGCGCCGCCACCACCCGCTCCGGCACCCCCTCGGTACGTCCGTCCCGGTAGTGCACCGGGTTGCCGAGCAGCGCCCCGGTCGTGTCGAGCAGCCCGTAGTCGACCGCCCACGAGTCGATGCCGACGCTGGCCAGGTCGGGCCGGCGGGCCAACGCCGCCCGCAGTCCCCGCACGGTCTCCGCGTACAGCCGCAGCACGTCCCAGTGCAGGGTGTCGAGCAGCCGTACCGGGTCGTTGGGGAACCGGTGCACCTCGGTCAGGCTCACCCCGTCGGCGGCGATCTCGGCGAGCATCACCCGCCCGCTGCCGGCACCGAGGTCGACCGCGGCCACCGCCGTCGAGCCCGGCCCGCGCCGCCGCACCGTCCCTGCGCCGGTCGGCGGACCGGCGGGCGGCGCATCCGGTGGACCGGCGGCGGGGGAGCCCGCCGCCGGTTCCGTCGGACCACTCATCGCAGGAAGGCCGCGGCCACGCCGGAGTCCACCGGCACGTGCAGGCCGGTGGTGTGCGACAGCTCGCCGCCGGTGAGCGCGAAGACCGCGTTGGCCACGTGCTCCGGCAGCACCTCCCGCTTCAGCAGCGTCCGCTGGGCGTAGTACGCCCCCAGTTCGGACTCCGGCACCCCGTAGACGGCGGCCCGCTGGGCGCCCCAGCCGCTGGCGAAGATCCCCGAGCCGCGTACCACCCCGTCCGGGTTCACCCCGTTCACCCGTACGCCGTGCTCGCCGAGTTCGGCGGCGAGCAGCCGTACCTGGTGGGCCTGGTCGGCCTTGGCAGCACTGTAGGCGATGTTGTTCGGGCCGGCGAAGACCGAGTTCTTGCTGGAGATGTAGACGATGTCCCCGCCCAGGCCCTGGTCCAGCATCACCCGGGCGGCGGCCCGGGAGACCAGGAAGGAACCCTTGGCCATCACGTCGTGCTGCAGGTCCCAGTCCGCCTCGGTGGTCTCCAGCAGCGACTTCGAGATCGACAGCCCGGCGTTGTTGACCACCAGGTCGACACCGCCGAAGGCGAGCGCGGCCTCGGCGAAGGCGGCCTCGATCCCGGCCGGGTCGGTGACGTCCACCGACACCGCGACCGCCCGGTCGGCGTTGCCGAGCCCGGCGGCCACCTCCGCCGCGCCCTCGGCGTTGCGGTCGGCGACCACCAGGCAGGCACCCTCGGCGGCGAGCCGGCGGGCGATCGCCGCCCCGATCCCGGAACCGGCGCCGGTGACCAGCGCGACCCGGCCGGCCAGCGGCTTCGGCTTCGGCATCCGCTGGAGCTTCGCCTCCTCCAGCGCCCAGTACTCGATCCGGAACTTCTCCGCCTCGTCGATCGGCGCGTACGTGGAGACGGCCTCGGCGCCGCGCATCACGTTGATCGCGTTGAGGTAGTACTCGGCGGCCACCCGGGCGGTCTGCTTGTCCCGCCCGAAGCTGAACATGCCGACCCCGGGCACCAGCACGACCGCCGGGTCGGCACCGCGGATCGCGGGGGAGTCCGCGGACGCGTACCGCTCGTAGTAGGCCCGGTAGTCCTTCCGGTACGCCTCGTGCAGCTCCCGCAGCCGGGTCAGCACCTCGGGCAGCGGGGTCCCGGCCGGCAGGTCCAGCACCAGCGGCCGGACCTTGGTCCGCAGGAAGTGGTCCGGGCAGGAGGTGCCGAGCGCGGCCAGCCGCGGGTGCTCGGCGCGGGCCAGGAAGTCCAGCACCGCCTCGTCGTCGGTGAAGTGTCCGACCTGGAAGCGTCCGGTCTTCCGGCTGTCCGTACTGGCCAGTCCGCGCAGCACCGGGGCGAGTGCGGCGGCCCGCGCCCGACGCTCGGCGGTGGGCAGGGCCTCGTACCCGGGAAGCACCGGCCCGAACGGCTCCGGCCGGCCGTGCTCGGCGAGGAACCGGGTCGCGGTCTCGATGATCTCCAGCGAGTTCGCCTCGCACTCGGCGCTGCTGGCCCCCCATGCGGTGATGCCGTGGCCACCGAGGACACAGCCGATCGCCTGCGGGTTGTCCCGGACGATCGCGGCGATGTCCAGGCCGAGCTGGAAGCCGGGGCGACGCCACGGCACCCAGACCACCCGGTCGCCGAAGCAGCGGCGGGTCAGCTCCGGCCCGTCGGCGGCGGTGGCCAGCGCGATGCCGGCGTCCGGATGCAGGTGGTCGACGTGCGCCGCGTCGACCAGGGCGTGCATCGCGGTGTCGATCGACGGCGCGGCTCCGCCCTTGCCGTGCAGGCAGTAGTCGAAGGCGCCGACCATCTCGTCCTCACGCTCGACGCCGGGATAGACGTCGACCAGCGCGCGGAGCCGGTCCAGCCGCAGTACCGCGAGCCCGCTCCCGGTCAGGGTGCCGAGGTCACCGCCGGATCCCTTGACCCACATCAGTTCGGTGGCCGCACCGGTGACCGGGTCGTCGGCGGTGCCCTTGGCGGAGGTGTTGCCGCCACCGTAGTTGGTGTAGCGCTTGTCCGCGCCGAGCCGGTGCGACCGGTCGAGCAGCGCGGCGACCTCGGGCGGCGTCCGGTTCTCCGTCATCTCAGGCCCCCCAGCCAGCCTGCTGGCCGCCGACCCGCTCGGCGACGATCTTCTCGGCGTAACCCGAGCGGGCGTACGCCGCCATCGGGTCCGGGTCCAGTCCCATCTCCGCGCGGACCTCGCGCAGCAGCGGCCGTACGTCGGTGTTGAAGGCGTCCATCAGCACCCCGTTCGCACCCAGCACGTCCCCGGCCGACTGCGCGGCGGTCAGCGCCTCCGTGTCGACCAGCAGTGCCTTCGCGGTCGCCTCCTGCACGTTGAGCACCGAGCGGATCTGGGCCGGGATCTTCGGCTCGATGTTGTGGCACTGGTCGAGCATGAAGTTGATTCCCGACTCCGGCCGCAGTGCGTCGACCCTGACGATCTCGTGCATGATCCGGAACAGCTGGAACGGGTCGGCCGAGCCGACCATCAGGTCGTCGTCGGCGTAGAACCGGGAGTTGAAGTCGAAGGCACCGAGCCGGCCCTCACGGAGCAGGAACGCCACGATGAACTCGATGTTGGTGCCCGGGGCGTGGTGCCCGGTGTCGATCACCACCTGGGCCTTCTCGCCGAGCTTCAGGCAGTGCGCGTACGCGGTGCCCCAGTCCGGCACGTCGGTCATGTAGAAGGCCGGCTCGAAGAACTTGTACTCCAGCAGGATCCGCTGGTCCGGGCCGAGTCGCTGGTAGGTCGCCGACAGCGCCTCGGCGAGCCGGTCCTGCCGGGCCCGGATGTCGTCCTGGCCCGGGTAGTTGGTCCCGTCGGAGAACCACAGCTTCAGGTCCCGCGAGCCGGTGGCGTCCATGATGTCGACGCACTCCAGCAGATGGTCCAGCGCCTTGCGACGGATCCGCGGATCCGGGTTGGTGACGCTGCCGAGCCGGTAGTCGTCGTCCTGGAAGACGTTGGCGTTGATCGCGCCGAGCCGTACCCCCCGCTCGGCGGCGTACGACGCCAGTTTGGCGTAGTCGTCGACCCGGTCCCAGGGGATGTGCAGCGAGACGATCGGGGCGATCCCGGTGAACGCGTGCACCTGGGCCGCGTCGGCGATCTTCTCCTCCGGCGTACGCGGCACGCCGGGCTGGGCGAAGACCTTGAACCGGGTGCCCGAGTTGCCGTACGCCCAGGACGGCACCTCGATCCGCTGGGCCCGCAACGCGGCCCGGACCTCGCTCTGCTCGGTCATGTCAGGCCTCCGTGTTCTCAAGCGCGGCGAGTTGGGTGTCCAGGTTGAAGATCTCGTCCAGGACGAGGAATCCTTCGTCGGGGCGCCGCCCGTCCAGTCCGACGAAGAAGGGTGCCATCTCGGCCTGCCACCGGGCGTTGACCTCGGTGCGTTCCATCGCGGCGAGCGAGGCGGCCAGGTCCGCGGTGCGGAAGTGCCCGACCAGCAGCCCGTCGTCGTGCAGGAAGAGGGAGTAGTCGTGCCAGCCGGCGTCGCGGAGCGCGGCGAGCATGTCCGGCCAGACCGCCGCATGTCGTTCGCGGTACTCGGCCAGCCGGTCGGGCCGGACCCGCAGGATGAAGCAGACGCGCCGCATGGCGGCCTCCCTGTAATGAACCGTTTCAACCAAACGCCCTCAAAATACGATCGGCATCGTTGAACTGTCAAGAAACGGTCAGTCGGCGGGGCGGGCGTACCGGCTCGACTCCCGGACCACCAGTTCCGGTTCGAAGACCACCTGCTGGTGCCGGTGGCCCTCCGGGTCGTTCGCCTCCTCCAGCATCAACTGCGCCGCGGTCCGGCCGAGCCGTTGCCGCGGCTGCCGTACCGAGGAGAGCGGCACGGCGGCCGCGGCGGCGAAGTCGATGTCGTCGTAGCCGACCAGCGCGATGTCCTCCGGCACCCGGACCTGCTGCCGGGTCAACTCCTGCAGCACGCCGAGCGCGAGCAGGTCGTTGGCGCAGAACACCGCGGTCGCCCGGGTCGACCGGGGCTGGCCGAGGATCCGGGACGCCGCGTCCCGGCCGGCCGCCACCGTCGGACTGGCGGTCTCGTAACGGCGCATGCTCTGCTCGGTCAGGCCCGCCTCGCGCAGCGCGTGCAGGGCGCCCTGGTGCCGGTCACGTACCTGCTCCAGTCGCCAGGGGCCGCCGACAAAGGCGATCTGGCGGTGTCCGGCCTCCACCAGGTGCCGCATGGCGAGTTCACCGCCGAGCCGGTCGTCCACCGAGACCGAGCAGACGTCGGTCCGGGTCGAGCGGCGGTCCAGCAGGATGACCAGTACCCCACGGTCCCGCAGCCGCACCAGTCGCTCGTTCGCGTCGTCCACGGGTGTGATCAGCACCCCCTGGACCCGCTGTTCCTCCAGCAGGTCGAGGTAACGGCTCTCCTTGCCCGGGTCGCCGTCGCTGTTGCAGAAGATCACCGCCATGCCGGCCTCGCCGGTCGCGTCCTCGACGCCGCGCGCCACGTCGGTGAAGAACGGGTTGGCCACGTCCAGCACCACCAGGCCGAGCGTGCGACCCCGGCCCCGGCGCAACTGCCGGGCGGCGTCGTTGGGCACGAATCCCAGCTCGCTGATGACGGCCAGGACCCGGCTGCGGGTCGACGCGGCGACGATGTCGGGTCGGTTGAGCACGTTCGAGACCGTCCCCACCGAGACACCCGCCTGGGCGGCCACGTCCCGGATGCTCACCGTGGGTCCCGCCACCACGTCTCCCTCCGTCGCCCGGACCGCCCGGGCTGAAACGTGTCAAGGTTATCTGGCGGCCGAGCGCGCCGTGCCCCGGCACCGTCGGCACCCGGGCGACGCGTTCCCCGGCGTTCGCCGTGGCCCAGCCCGTGCGTCCGACACGGTACGCCGCACCAGCCGGCACTCCGGGTAGCCTCGCCGGCAGCCCGCCCGGCCCGGCCCCGGCGACGCGCGGCGGACGTGCCCGACGGCGTCCCCAGCAGGTCCGGGCGCGGATTCCACGCCGGCCGGCTCAGCGCCTGACCCCGCCGCACGTGGGGATTCCACGCCGGCCAGTTCGGCCCGGGAGTCGCCGCACACGGGATGCAGCGCCGGGTCAGCTCAGCGTGGGAACCCGGCCGCACACGGGTCGGGCGACAGGGATTCCGGGCTCGGCGGCTCAGTGCAGGATGTTGTCGAGCGCGGCACCGAGCCGGGGCGCGAGGCTCAGCGCGTAGGTGGCGGTCAGGTGGTCGGCGTCCCGGTAGACCAGGACCCCGCCGATCACCGGCGCGCACCGGTCGGTCGGGCAGATCGCGTCGTTGAGGTCGATCAGGGGTACGTCGGCCAACCCGGCGACCGCCCGCTCCTGCACCACCCCCGAACCGGTCAGCGCCGCCGACCGGGGTACGGCGCACCGGGTCAGCCGCTCCGGATGGGCCGAGACACACTCCGCCACGTCGAGGTCGGGGTGCGGGGTGTCCCGGAGCACCACCGTCGGCACCCCGGCGGCGACCATCCCGGCCCAGGTCCGGTGCAGCCCGTCGGCCAGCGCCGCAACACCCTCCGGCCCGGCCACCGGCCCGTCGTCGCGCCACGGCTGGTAGAGCCAGCCGCTGGTGACCAGCAGGTCCGGCCGCTGCGGTCCGGTGAGGGTGGCCCGCAGCGTGGTGTTCCACTCGGTGCAACTGCGGTAGTGCTGACCGTCCAGCTCGACCGGCAGGTCGACGAACGGGCAGCCGGACTTCGTGTACGTGACCAGTCGCCAGCCCCGGGACAGGGCGAGGGCCTGGAGCGCCGGTACCCACTGCGCGGCGTGCGAGTCGCCGGCGACCGCGACCGTGAAGTCCGCGTCGCGTACCCCGTAGACGCAGGACCGCACGGTGCTCTTCCGGGCGTCGAGATGGCAGCCTTCGGCGTAGACGGTCGGGGTGTCGTCCCGGGCGGCCAGCGGATCCGGCGTGACGGCGTCGACCCGGTCCACCGGGGCGCCGGCCGGGTTGTCCCGGGGCAGGTCGCCGAGCACCGCCGCGCCGGGCGCCGGCGGGGTGAGCAGGGCACCGGGGGCGTCCGCGGTCTCGGCGAGCCGGGTCAGCGCGGAGTTCGGCGGCGGCGCCGGCACCGACGGGACCGCGTACGGGAAGAGCAGCCCGGCCAGCACCGGTACGCCGGTGCAGACGGCACCGAGCCGGATCGCCCGAGCTGGCCGAAGGCGCAGCCCCCGGGCCCGGCGGACCGGGTTCTCGACGTACCGGTGGGTGAGCACGGCCGGCACCACGGCGACCAGCACCACGGCCAGCCCGGCCGCCGGGCCGAGCTCGCCGAAGTGGGCCCGCGCCGCGACGAGCAGCGGCCAGTGCCAGAGGTACAGCGAGTAGGAGAGCGCGCCGATCACCCGCAACGGCCGCCGGCCCAGCAGCGCGACCGGCCCGGCCCGGCCGGCGGCGGCACCGGCGGCGATGATCGCGGCCGCGCCCAGGGTGGGCAGCAGCGCGGCGTGGCCGGGGAACCGGGTCCCCGACTCGAAGGTGGTGGCCGCGACCAGGACCGCGGCGAGTCCGGCCCAGCCGAGCCCGACCGCCACCGACCGGGGCAGCCGCCCCAGGTACGGGCCGAGGATGGCCAGCCCGCCGCCGACCGCGAGCTCCCACATCCGGGTGGTGCTGACGAAGTACGCCCGGCCGGGTTCGTCGTCCGTCAGCCGGATCGACCAGGCGAGGGAGGGGAGCGCGACCAGGGCCAGACAGAGCAGCAGCCGCCCCCGGGGCAGGCCGGTGCGGCCCCGCCGGTGGGCCCAGAGCGCCACGCCGAACAGCAGCAGTGGCCACACCAGGTAGAACTGCTCCTCGACGGCGAGCGACCAGAAGTGCTGCAGGATGCTGGGCGCCTGGTCCTCGGCGAGGTAGTCCACCGCCTGTCCGGCGAGCCGCCAGTTCATCACGTACAGTCCGCTGGCCACCACGTCCCACCCGGTGTCGGCCCAGCGGATCCGGGGCAGCAGCAGGTACGTCAGCACCAGGCTGGCGGCGAGGACCACCCCGGCGGCGGGCAGCAGCCGCTTGGCCCGACGCGCGTAGAAGTCGAGCAGGGAGATCCGCCCGGTCGCCTCCAGTTCGGCGACGAGCAGACCGGTGATCAGGAAGCCGGAGATGACAAAAAAGACGTCGACGCCGACAAAACCACCGGGCACCAGCACCGGGCCGGCGTGGAAGAGCAGGACCAGGCCGACGGCGAGCGCCCGCATGCCCTCGATGTCGGCACGGAAACCGGTCCGCCCCGGGTCGCCGGGGCGTGCGCTGTCCGATCGGGTCACTGTCTCTCCGCCCTCGTGATGCGTCGGGACCGGCGCTCGGCCGGGCCGGGCCCACGTACGCGGCGCGCGGCCCCTGGTCCACCTCGGGCGGGAGGCATGGTCACCGCCGGGGCCGGGGCAGCGTAGCCGGGTAGTAGATCTTCGGGGTTAACCCGCGGTGACCGGCGGGGGTACGCTGTCCACTCGGCAAGCGCTTTCCCGTGTGGTGTGGCGGGATCCTGCCGACCGCCGCCGGAAACACGCCGCACAACCGCGATCGCACCGACAGGAGCGGGCTGATGACCGACGAGCCGACCGGGCCACGGCTACGGGTGCGCGACGAGACCGTCGCCGGATACGTCGTCGAACCGGAGATCGACCCGCGGTGGGGCCCACGGCCGTACCTGCACCCGGTACGGACCCTGGCCGGGGTGACCGTCACCGACACCCTGCCCGAGGACCACCGGTGGCACCTCGGCGTCTCGGTGGCGCTGCAGGACGTCTCCGGTACGAACCTGTGGGGCGGCCGGACCTACGTCCGGGGGACCGGCTACACCTGGCGGGACGACCACGGCCGGATCGACCACGACGCCTGGCTGCCCGACGGGCCGCCGCCCGCCGAGGTCACCGGGTTCGCCGAGCGGCTGCTCTGGTCGGATCCCTCCGGCGGCACGCTGCTGACCGAGGAGCGGACGGTCCGCGCCGCCGAACTCCCCGGCCGTGCCGACGCCTGGCTGCTCGACTTCGGTTACACCCTGACCGCGCCCGCCGACCGGGACGTGGTGCTGGGCAGCCCGGCGACGAACGGTCGCCCCGGCGGTGCCGGCTACGGCGGCTTCTTCTGGCGGGCCGCCCCCGGCGAGGCGTCGACCTTCACCGCCTCCGCCGAGGGCGAGGAGGCGGTGAACGGCAGCACGGACCCCTGGGTGGCGCTGGTCGGCCGGTCCGCCGAGGGCGCGGCGTACACCCTGGTCTTCACCGGCCTGGGCGACGGCGACCACTGGTTCGTGCGGACCGGCATCTATCCGGGGGTCTGCGTCGCGCTCGCCTGGCAGCGGACCCGGCCGCTCGCCGCCGGCACCGCGCTGCGTCGCCGGCACCGGATCGTGGTCGCGGACGGCGCGCTGACCCGCGACGACGTCCCCCTGGTCCTGCCGGCCTGAGGACGGCACGGCCCGTCCGGGCGGTACGCCGGACGGGCCCCGCGCGGTGCTCAGCCCTTCAGGCCGGAGGTGGCGATGCCCTGCACCAGATAGCGCTGGAACGCCAGGAAGAACAGCATCACCGGCACGATGCTCAGCACCGACATCGCGAACATCGGGCCGAACGCCGACTCGCTGGTCTGGTCGATGAACAGCCGCAACGCCAGCGGCAACGTGTACGACTCCGGATCGTTCAGGTAGACGAGCTGGCTGAAGAAGTCGTTCCAGGTCCAGATGAAGGTGAAGATCGCGGTGGTGACCAGCGCCGGCTTGAGCAGCGGCAGGATCACGTACCGGAAGGTGAGCACCGGCCCGCAGCCGTCGATCGCGGCGGCGTCGTCCAGTTCCCGGGGCAGCCCCCGGATGAACTGCACCATCAGGAAGATGAAGAACGCGTCGGTGGCGAGCAGCTTCGGCAGGATCAGCGGGACGAAGGTGCCGACCAGATCCAGCTTCTGGAAGATCGTGTACTGCGGGATCAGCACCACGTGGTACGGCAGCATGATGGTCAGCAGGGTGAACGCGAACAGTGGCCCACGCAGCCGGAAGCGCAGCCGGGCGAAGGCGTACGCGGCCAGCGCGCAGGAGACCAGGTTGCCGATCACCGAGCCGATCGCGACCAGGACCGAGTTGGTGAAGAACCGCCAGATGCTGATCCCGGCGATCCCGTCCAGTGCGGCGGAGTAGTTCTCCGGCGCCAACCGGGTGGGCAGCAGGCTCAGGCTGGACAGGATCTCGTCGGTCGGCTTGACCGAGGTGGCGACCAGCCAGACCACCGGATACAGCAGCAGCGCCAGGATGGCGATGATCAGCGTGTGCCAGCCGATCCCGCGCAGTCTCGCACCCGTACGGCCGGCGGTGTGGCCGCTGGTCACGGTGGTCACCTGTCCTCCCCGGAGTAGAAGACCCAGCGGCGGGACGTGCCGAAGAACAGGGCCGTGATGATGGCGATGACGAGCAGCAGCAGCCAGGCCATGGCGGAGGCGTAACCCATCCGGAACTGGGCGAAGCCGCGCTCGTAGAGGTAGAGCGTGTAGAACAGCGTCGAGTTGCTCGGGCCGCCCCGACCGCCGCTGACGATGAACGCCGGGGTGAACGCCTGGAAGGCGTGGATCGTCTCCAGCACCAGGTTGAACAGGATGATCGGGGAGAGCATCGGCAGGGTCACCGAGCGGAAGGTCCGCCACCGTCCCGCGCCGTCCACGGCAGAGGCGTCGTACAGCTCGGCCGGGATCTGCTTGAGCCCGGCGAGGAAGATCACCATCGGGGCGCCGAACTGCCAGACCGCCAGGATGATCAGCACCCAGAGCGCGTAGTCGGGCTCGTTGATCCAGCCCCCGGTGTCCCAGCCGAACGTGCCGGTGACCGAGTCGACGACGCCGGTGTCGGTGAACATCGCCCGCCAGACCAGCGCGATCGCGACACCGGTGCCGAGCAGCGACGGCGCGTAGAAGGCCGACCGGTAGAAGCCCTGTCCGCGCCGGTTGCGGTTGAGCAGCATGGCGACCGCGAGAGCGGCGGCCAGCTTCAGCGGTACGGAGATCAGCACGTACGTCGCGGTGACTTTGGCCGAGTCGAGGAACCGGGCGTCGTCGGTGAACAGCCGCCGGTAGTTCTCCAACCCCACCCACTCCGGGCTGGTGAACAGGTCGTAGTCGGTGAAGGAGAGGTAGAGCGAGGCCAGCATCGGGCCGACGGTGAGCAGCAGCGCGCCGAGCGCCCAGGGGGAGAGGAAGAGGTACGCGATGCCGGGTCGGTCGCGCCGGTAGCGGGGGCGGCGCGGTGGGGAGCCACCGTCACCGGTGGTGGGCCGGGGTGGCGGCCGGTGCAGGGTTCCAGGGGTCATCGTCGATATCCGATCGGCTCGGCCGCGACTCGCCGGGTGAGCGCCCGACCTCGGCGGCGAGGCAATATGAAACCATTCAACAGCCGCCCGAAGGTACCGTCGGAGTGTTCCGACTGTCAACGGAGCGCCGGGTCGGTCGGTCCGCCCGCGCCCGGTCCGCCCGCGCCTGGTCTGCCGCGCCCGCCCGGTCCGCCGCGCCGCCCGGTCCGCCGCGCCGCCCGGTCCGTCACGCCAGCCCGGTCGCCGGCACCGCCGCAGCGGGCCCGGCCGCCGGCTCAGCCCTCGGCGCGCCAGCCGGGATCGCGTCCGAAGGCGGCGATCAGCCGGTCCTGGTCGTCCGCGTCCGGCGGCGGGGTCATGCCGGACGCGGTCAACCCACTCGACCGGTACATCGCGGAGCGCCCGGTGAACCAGCGGGAGCACTCCCGCACCGCCTCGGGATCCAGCCGGACGGCGCCACCGATCGCGGCCGACAGGTCCCAGCCGTGCACCAGGCACTCGGCCATCAGTTCGTGCAGGTACTCCCCGGCCGGGGTCGGTCCGGACGACAGCAGCACGGTCCGGTCCAACGCCCCCGGCTCGCCGGCCGCCCGGTCCGCCCCGGCCGCCGCGTCCCGGGCGGCGACCGCCGGGTCGGTACCGAGCAGGTCCCCGGAGAACCGGTCGCCGACCTCGGTCACCGTGGCGCCGGCGAACAGCGGCACCGACCAGTACAGTTCGCCGACCACATGGTTGACCAGAGCCCGGACGTCCCAGTCCGGACACGGGGTCGGGGCCGCCCACTGGTCGTAGCCCACCTGACCGACCTGGTCGGCGAAGGCGGTCAACGTACGCCGGTACGCGGGCAGCAGGTCCATGGCCCGATTCTGCCCCCGGACACGCCGCCGTACCCCCGGATCGTCAGTCCAACTGGGCGGGGGAGAGGCCGAGTTCCCGGGCCACCGCCAACCGGACCCACTCGGTGAGCTGTCGACGGGGGATCACCCGTTCGTGGACCGCCAGCTGCACCGCGAGCCCGTCGATCAACGCGTTGATCCGCCAACCGGCCCCGGCCGGGTCGTCACAGCTGAAAACCCCCTCGGCCACCCCGGCCGCGATGACCTCGCCGAGCCCCTCCCGTCGGCGCAGGTCGAGCCGCCGGGACACCTTCTCCAGTTCCGGCGTGCGCAGCGACTCCGACCAGCCGTCGATCCACATCGCCCAGGACCGTGACCGCCCCGGCGCGGCGTAGAGCCGGAGCAGCTTCTTGAGCTTGACCAGCGGGGTGGCGGTGCACCGGAGCACCGCGTCGAGCCGGGTGAGATCCTGCTCGGCCGCGTACGCGAACGCCTGCGCGACGAGCCGTTCCTTGGTGGCGAAGTGGTAGAACACCAGTGCCTGACTGACCCCGGCGGCCTGTGCGACGTCGGCCGTACGGGTGTTGGCCAGGCCACGGGCCGCGATCACCTCGCAGGCGGTACGCAGCAGCGCATCCAGCCGCACCTCGGCCGCACGTCTCGTCACGCGGTTACCGTAGCCCATTCCGGCGCGCACAATAAGCTACCAACACGTCGGATAAGTTACCAACATCGTAAATATCGGGGCGCTGTCCCTCGAAAGAAGGAACCGTTTCCGGGACGATGGAAGCCGACCGGACACAACGGACGCGCACGCCCGCGTACCCCCGGGGACGCGGCGTCGGACGGTGAGCCGCTCGTCGCGGCGGCCGACCGCCCGACCTGCCGCGCCGACCACTCGACCCCGGGGACGACCGCTCGACCCGGCCGGGCGACCGTCCGGCCCACGAAGATCGGCATCGGTCGCTGACGCGTAGTAGTGTCCGCTCATGTCAGACGGTGTGGCCCAGATCCCTCCGACTGCGACCGGTGGATCGGTCCCGGGCCGCGCCCGGTCCAACCTGGACGATCCGCCGTCGCCCAGCACCCCGGACCCGGCGACCCCGGTCCACGACGACGAGGAACGCCCGGCCCGGCAGTTGACCGGACCGGTCGGCACCGGCGTCGCGGTGGTCGCCTTCGCCGTCGCGCTGCTGGTGCTCTGGCAGGTCTTCCGGCCACTGCCACAGGGCAGTCAGTTCTACCTGATCATCTTCCTGGCCGGTGTGCTTCCCCTGGTCTTCCTCGCCTACCGGTCAGGGCTGCGGGCGCCCGGATGGCTGCCCGGCCGGGCGGGTCGCGGCGCGCCGGACCGGGGCGTACCAGCCGGGGGTGCGACGGAGACGCGCCGACCGGACCGGCCGACGACTGTCGACTGGTTGCTGGCCGGGCTGACGCTGCTGGTCTGCCTCTACCCGGTGCTGCCGGTGGCCCTCGGCGACGCCGGCGGCGGATACGACGCCTTCCTCAACCGGCAGGGCCTGCTCGCCCCGGTCGACGTGCTGATGGGGGCACTGCTGCTGGTGCTGCTCGTCGAGGCGTGCCGGCGCACCACCGGCTGGATCCTGCCCGTGGTCTGCCTGCTCTTCCTGGCGTACGGCTACTACGGCGGCCTGCTGCCGCAGAACTGGGCGGTCGCGCACGCCGGCCTCGACTTCGGACAGATCGTCGACGCCCTCTACAACTCCGCCAGCGGCTTCTACGGCACACCGCTGGACGTCGCGGCGACCTACATCGTCCTCTTCACCATCTACGGCGCGGTGCTCGACCTCTCCGGTGCCGGGCGGTTCTTCGTCGACCTGTCGGTGGCCGCGTTCCGCCGCTCCCGCAGCGCCGCCGGGCGCACCGCGGTCGCCTCCGGGTTCCTGCTCGGCACCGTCTCCGGGTCCGGGACCGCGACCGCGGTCAGCGTCGGCGCGGTCACCTGGCCCATCCTGCGCCGCGCCGGTTACCCCGCCGAACACGCCGGCGGCATGCTCGCCGCCGCCGGGGTCGGCGCGATCCTCTCCCCGCCCACCCTCGGCGCGGCGGCGTTCATCGTCGCCGAGTACCTCGACGTCTCCTACCTGACGGTGCTCGGCTGGGCGGTGATTCCGACCCTGCTCTACTACCTCGGCATCCTGCTCGCCGTCGAGATCGACGCCCGCCGGTTCCAGGTGCGTCCGGTCGAGGTGGCCGCGGCGTCGGCGTGGCGTCTGCTGGCCCGGTTCGGCTACCACTTCTCCTCGCTGATCGTGATCGTCGTCCTGCTCGCGGTCGGGGTGAGCGCGACCCGGGCGGTGGTCTACGCCACCGGCCTGGCGGTGCTGCTCTCCTTCCTCGACCGGCGGCACCGCCTCACCCCGCGCCGGCTGGCCAGTGCGCTCGCCACCGGGGTACGCGGCGTGCTGCCGGTCGCCGCCGTGTGCGCCGCCGCCGGCATCGTCACCGCCACCACCACGAAGACCGGACTCGGGGCGCAGTTCGCCTCGCTGCTGGTCCGGGGCGCCCAGGCGGTCAGCGACAACCCGACCGTCGTACTGGCGCTCACCGTGCTGCTCGCCGCCGTCGCGCTCTCGCTGCTGGGACTCGCCGTACCGGTCACCGCCTCCTTCATCATCGGCTGGGTGATCATCGGGCCGGCGCTGCTCGCGCTCGGCGTACCGGCCCCGGCCGCGGCGATGTTCGTCTTCTACTACTCGGTGCTCTCCGAGGTCACCCCGCCGACAGCGCTCGCCGCGGTGGGCGCGGCCGCGATCACCGGCGGCCGGACCGTGCCCACCATGTGGCAGGCCCTGAAGTACGCCCTGCCGGCCTTCCTCGCCCCGATCGCGTTCGTGCTGACCGGACCGGGCGAGTACCTGCTCGGCCGGGGCGCGCCGCTGGACGTGCTCTGGGCGGCTCTGGTCGGCTGCCTCGGCGTCGCGGCACTGGCCGTGGCGACCGGTGGCTGGCTGCTTGGGGTGGGTCCGGCCGGACCGGCCGAGCGGACCCTCACCGCGGCCGCCGGTCTGCTCCTGCTCTATCTGCACCCGGTCTCCATCGCCGTCGGGGTCGCGCTGATCGCGGTCGCCGTGCTGGTCGCGCTCGCCCGCCGTCGTCGGGCCGAACCGACCACGGCCGGCGGCCCGCCGGCGACCGCGCCAACCGGCCCGGTCAGCGGCGGTTCGGAGCCGGGCGACGTTGGTTCCGGCGGGGGCGGCCCGGGGGATGCCCGTCCGGCCACCGGTCCCGTGGACATCGGTCCGGCCGGTGGTGCCGCGGGGACCGCGCCGGCCGTTGGTCCCGTTGAGGTCGGTCCGGCCGGTGGAGCCGGCCCGACGGTGCGAGAGGTCGGTTCGAACGTGGGAGAGGAAACGAGATGAAACGTGCATCGAGGGTCCTGGCCGTGGTCACCGTCGCGGGGATGGGACTGGCCTCCCTCGTCGCCTGTGGTGGCCGGCAGAACACCGCCAGCACCGACGCCGGGGGCGAGGTCACCTGCGACGTGGCCACCGAGACCCGGATCGGCATCGCCACCGGAAACGCCACCGGCGTCTACTTCGCGCTCGGCAACGCGTACGCGGAGCAGATCTCGAACGCGCCCGGCAGCAGGGTCCGGGCCACCGCCGCCGAGACCGGAGCCTCGGTGCAGAACATCCAGCAGCTCGTCGCCGGTACGTACGCGGTCGCGTTCTCGCTCGCGGACACGGCCGCCGACGCGGTCCAGGGCACCGGGAGTTTCGCCGGGCAGAAGCAGCCGGTCCAGGCGCTGGCCCGGATCCACACCAACTTCACCCAGGTGATCGTCCGCAAGGACGCCGGGATCAGCTCGGTCGCCGACATGCGGGGCAAGCGGGTCTCCACCGGCTCGCCAAAATCCGGCACCGAGGTGATCGCGAACCGGCTGCTGCAGGCGGCCGGGCTCAACCCGGAGAAGGACATTCAGGCGCAGCGGCTGGATCTGACCAAGACCGTCGACGGGATGAAGGACGGGTCGATCGACGCGCTCTTCTGGTCGGGCGGCCTGCCCACCCCGGGCATCACCGACCTGCTCACCACCGCCCGGGACCAGGTGACCTTCCTGGACATCACGCCGCTGCTCGGCGAGATGAAGAAGGTCAACCCGGTGTACGAGGAGGGGGCCGTCCCGGCCGCCACCTACGGGACACCGGCGGACGTCAAGACCATCGTGGTGCCGAACTTCCTGCTGGTGAAGGAGGACCTCGACGCCGACCTGGTCTGCGTGCTGACCAAGGTGCTCTTCGAACGCAAGCCGCAGCTGGAGCAGGCCAACGCGGCGGCGAAGGAGATCAGCCTCCAGTTCGCGTGGCGGACCGACCCGGTGATCCTGCACCGGGGCGCGGCCAAGGCGCTGAGCGACCTGAACGCCCCGAAGTAACGGCACCTCGTCTCGGACCGCGCTCATTTCTCCTACCCAGGTTCCTAGGATGCTGTAGGGGAGGTGGGCGCGGTCACGACGTTTGTCCTGGTCAGCCCCTTGTGACCCGCCGACGGGAGCCCCGATTTGGCATCCGTTCGCGGGCTCGGCTAAAGTTCTCATCCGTCACCGGGAAACACCGGAAGACAAGCGGACGTAGCGCAGTTGGTAGCGCATCACCTTGCCAAGGTGAGGGTCGCGGGTTCGAGTCCCGTCGTCCGCTCGGAGATGCCGCCACATCGGGGGCAACCTCGGTGGAGTGGCCGAGAGGCGAGGCAACGGCCTGCAAAGCCGTGTACACGGGTTCAAATCCCGTCTCCACCTCGGCAACAACGAGGGCGATTGGCGCAGTGGGAGCGCGCTTCCTTGACACGGAAGAGGTCACTGGTTCAAACCCAGTATCGCCCACCAGCTATATGTGCAGGTCAAACGGCTCGTTACCGGATCTTCGGTAACGAGCTAGTTTGTATTCGCTCCTTACTTTGGGAGCAAACTGGGAGCGCATGATCATCGTTTCCCTTGGGTCGGCTCGGTGTACTCGGGTGACGGGCTTGCCCTGCTGCAGGGCCATGATCACCGCCCGGGTCTCCGACCAGCCGGCGCCGAGGACGACGTCCAGCTGGTCGGCGCTCGCCCGGCGCCGTCGAAGCACACCTGGTATGAGTACGTCGGCGACCCGGCGTGGCACTACGCCGACGACGACGGCCTGTCCAACCCCGACCGCAAGACGTGGAACCAGTGGCGTGGCTACGCCCAGGTGAAGACCCGGGTCGGTGACGACCCGGCCACCCGGACGTTGGCCGTCACGACCTTCATGCGCGGCATGCACGGCGACAAGGCCAGCCCGTCAGGCGGCACTCGCACCGTCACCGTCCCCGCCACGCTGGGCTCGGAAACCGTCTACGACGAGGACCAGTTCGCCGGACAGATCCGTGAACAGGTTGTCTACAACGGTGACGACACCAAACCAGTCTCCAAGACCGTGCACGTTCCGTGGCGATCCAACCCGACGGCCAGCCGCACCATCAACGGTGACCTGGTCGAGGCACGGTTCGTCAACACCCGCGTCACCTACACCGCCACCGCCCTCGGCGTCGACGGTGACCGCGGCTGGCGAGTGTCGCGGGGCGTGCAGGACTTCGACCACACCTACGGCACAGCCAACTGGTCGCAGGACGACGGAGACATCGCCGAAACCGGCGACGAAAAGTGCATCACCTACCGCTACAACCGCAACCTCGGCAAGAACCTGACCGGGCCGGTCAAGCAGACCACCACCACCGCACTGCCATGCGGTACGAACCCGACCAGCGTTGACGACGTCATCACCGACGCGCGCAGCTACTACGACGGCGCGTCCAGCGTCGACACCGCACCGACCTTCGGATCGGTTACCAAGTCCGAGCAGCTCAAGGACTGGACGCCTGGCAGCGGCACGGTCTGGCAAACCGTCTCCCAGGCCAGCTACGACACCACCGGCCGGACGCTGACCGGCACCGACATCAAGGGCAACGTCACCACCACCGCCTACACCCCGACGGTCGGCGGTCCGGTGACCAAGACGACCACCACCGGCCCGGCACCGTTCAACTGGACCACCAGCACCGAGTTCAACCCGTACTGGGGCTCCACCATCAAGGGCACCGACCAGAATGCGAAGATCACCTCCGAGGTCGAGTACGACGCCCTCGGCCGGGTCTCCAAGGTGTGGGAGTTCGGCTGGCCGAAGAGCGCCAACCCGACCCGCCCCTCGGCCGAGTACAGCTACACATTCGCGTCGAACCGGAACGCCTTGTGCCGTGCCAAAACTGGTTCAACGGCGGTGAACTGGTGTTTTGATGATCAGTTCAGGCTGCTCGGTGGTACTCGTTGATCACCCCGCTGAGGCGTCTTCGGCGGTGTATGGGCTTGTCGATGGGGATGACGACGGACGGGTCATGGTTGGGTGGGCGCTGCTGGCGCCCTTGATGTGGTCGGTGGTTGTTGAAGTGGTCGACGTACTCGCCGACCACGGCCTGCGCGTGGCGCTCGTCGTAGATCAACATGTGGTTGGTGCACTCGTCGCGGAGGCTGCGTCCCCAGCGTTCGATGAAGCAGTTCGCTTGTGGGGTCCGGGGTGGGGTCTTGACCACGGTGATGCCCTCGGCGGTGAAGACATCATCGAAGGTGGTGGTGTACTTGGCGTCGCGGTCGCGGTCGCGGATGAGGAATCGGAACCGGTTGGCGCGCTCGCCCAGGTCGAAGGCGAGGTTGCGGGCTTGCTGGGTCACCCACTGCCGGGTGGGGTGCGCCGTGACGCCGAGAAGATGGACCCGCCGGGTGGCTACTTCCATGACCACCAGCAGGTGCAGGCGTCGTAGCAGGATCGTGTCGAGGTGGAAGAAATCGATGGCCAACAGGCCGGTGGCCTGGTTACGCAGGAACGTCCGCCAACTGGTGTCCTGTTGGCGGGGCGCGGGGCCGAGGCGCCGGTGGGTCAGGATCCGCCGGATCGTGCCGGCACCGATCTGATGGCCGAGCCGCTGTAGCTCGCCCTGGATTCGGCGGTGTCCCCATCGCGGATTCTCCCGGGCCAGCCGAAGTATGACCTCCCGGATCTCGTTGCTGACGGGTGGCCGGCCGGGCCGGCTCGGGTAGGTCCAGTGACGTCGCACCAACCGGTGGTGCCAGGCCAGCAACGTCGCCGGGGTAACGATCCGATGTTCCCAGAGCCGGCGGGGCAGCAGACGGGCCAGGGCGGACAGGACCACCCGGTCCGGCCACGACAACCGCGGCCGGCCCCGAACCTGCCGACGAAGCACCGCCACCTCATGCCGCAGCACGAGAACCTCGATCAGCAACGCCCTGTCACCGCGGATCACCAACCCCAGCCCGCTGAACAGGCGGATCATCCCCAGGTACAGCAACCGCACGACCATACCAACGATCATCAACCCAAGCCGAGAACTCCCAGCTCACAGCATGTGCGACGAGTTTTGGCACGGTACAGGGTTCTCGCTGTTCAGCCGTAGCACCAGATCCCGGTTTTCGTTGCCGACGGTCAGCCGTCCGCGCCAGTTCAGCGAGATGGCCGGGGTGACGGTCCGGTGTGCCCGAAGTCGGTGGGACAGTGGATAGTTCGACTCCGTTCAGTCTAGTTTGGGATCAAGATTAGGATTCCCGAGGATGTTGGGGATTGGTGCCAGCTCCTATCGAATCCGCATGGTTCGACGCTAATTCCGGTGCTAATTCTGGTGACTGGCAATATGTGTCGCAGGGGTGCGGGGCTTGCTCGCTAATTGAGATCAAGCGATATTGACCAAGATCGGGTGTGCCGCTACAGTGATCGAGCCATTGCTGTGGGTGGTACTTCGCGGGGGTTCCCATGCACGCTGCTCGTGGTCGGTTTCGTCCTGCCTCTTGCCTCTGGCGGCGCACCCGCTTGGCGTCGATCCTGGTCGGGATCGTCGTTGGTGGCACGCTCCTGGTGCCGGCCTTTCCGGCCGTTGCCGACCCGGTGCGGACGGAGGACCCGTCCGCGTGCGTCGATGAGCAGGCTGACGCCGCGGCGGCGAAGCGGGTGGTCGCAGCGTGTGGCAGGCGGGTGGAGATCCTGTCTGAGCGGACGGAGTACTCGCAGACGTTTCTGAACGTTGACGGGTCGCGGACCATGGAGCAGGGGATCGAGCCGGTCCGGGTGCGCAAGGGCTCGTCGTGGGTGCCGGTGGACACGACGTTGAAGCCATCCCCCGAAGGGATTACTCCGAAGGCGTCGGTGCTCCCTGTCGTGATCTCGGCGGGCGGCAGCGGTCCGCTCGCCCGACTGCGTGATGGCGACCGCGAGCTGGCTGTGTCCTGGCCCGAGCCGTTGCCGGCGCCGGAGTTGCGAGGCTCGACCGCGACCTACCACAACGTGCTTCCGGATGTGGATCTGCAGGTGACCGCTCACGCGTTGGGGTTCTCCGAGGTGCTGGTCGTCCGCTCGCGTGCTGCGGCGGCGAACCCGAAGGTCGCGGAGTTGCGGTTCAAGATGAGCACGAAGAACGTCACCGTGGGCGTGGCGGACGGCGGCGGCCTTGCGGCTCGTGACGCTTCTGGCCGGATCGTCTTCGCCGCTCCCGCCCCGCTGATGTGGGACTCCTCGACGACAGACGCCAGCACGCCTAGCGGTGACCCCGCCGCGAAGGGGACGGACGAGCCAAAGGAGACGCGGAAGCGGGCGCCGTCGCAGGAATCGCAGGTGGTGCCGGAAGCAGCCCTGCCGGTCGAGGAGGTGCGGCGGGCGGTGATGCCGGTCCACGTCGAGGGCGACGAGATGGTGCTCCGACCGGACCGCAGAATGTTGACCGACCCGCGGGTCGAGCTGCCAATCATGATCGATCCCGGCTTCACCGGAAACGTCGATGGCAACGCGTGGACGTCGGTGTGGAGCAAGCACAAGTCGAGTTCGTTCTGGAAGGACGCGTCCGCGTTGCAGGAGGGGCCAACCTTCGGCTCCGCCGGCGCAGGGCGTACCGAGGACTGCTCGGGATGCGCGGATCATATCGTCCGGTCGCTGTTTCGTATGAAGACCGACGAGGTGAAGGGTGCCCATATTCAGTCTGCGGAGTTTCGGATCGAGCAGAAGCATGCGTGGACGTGTAATCCGAAGTCGAACGCGAAGCTGTGGTTGACCGGCTCGATTTCGTTGAGCACGACGTGGAACAAGCAGCCGACGTGGGACAGCAGCTACACCGCGCAGACCGCTGCGAACCGCAAGGTCGGATCGGCACACGGCTGCCTCGGGGCGGGCACGATCGAGTTCAACGTGAAGTCGATGGTGGAGAAGGCGGCGAAGAACAAATGGAACACGTTGACGGTCGGTCTGCGGGCGATTGATGAGGGCACGCTAAACCAGTGGAAACGGTTCAACCACTCCTCGCCGAAGCTGGCGATCACGTTCAACAACAGCCCGAACGCGTTGACGAACCTCAACTCAGACGGCAAGGGCTGCGCCACTGGGTTGTCCCGACCCTACGTGCTGACCACGACCCCGACGCTGTCGGCTGGGCAATCTGATTCGAACGAAGGCCAGCAGTCCTTGACCACCTCGTTCTACTGGTGGCCTGAGGGGGGTTCCCGGAACGAAACGAACAAGGTTTCGAAGTCGGAAGGGAACCCGTCGCCCGTAGCTACGGCGATTCCGGCAGGCAAGCTCGTTGACGGCGGCACGTACGTGTGGCAGGCCCGTACCTACGACGGGTCGCATTACGGCGACTGGTCAGGCAAGTGCGAGTTCACCGTTGATGCCACCCCACCACCAACGCCAGGGAGTGTGACGTCAGCTGACTACCCTGAGGACGGACCCGCACGCGGCGGAGTCGGTATCGCTGGCGTGTTCGAGATCGCGCCACCCGCAACGCGTCCGAAGGAGGTGAAGGAGTACGCGTGGACGCTCGACTCCGGGGTGCTAGCTGCGGCGGAAACAATCCCAGCCCGTACGACGGACTACGGAGCGACGCTGACGATCCGGCCGACACACGACGGGACCAACACGCTGCGGGTGTGGGCGAAGGACCGCGCCGGCAGGTTCTCGGAAACACCGGAGCCATACACCTTCACGGTACGAGCTGGTATGGGGCCGGCTGCGCAGTGGACTTTTGACGAAGCCAATGGCGATGCGACCGACGTCAGCAAGCACGCCAACACGGCGACGCTCAGCGGCTCTGGGGCGACCCGGGTGACGGGACGCGGTGGCGTTGGGAAGGCGTTGTCGTTGAACGGCGGGTTTGCCTCGACCGCAGGTCCGGTGCAGCATCCGCATCCGGATACCGGGGAGATGCTTCCGGTACGTACCGACAGCAGTTTCACGGTTACGGCGAGACTTCGCCTGCCGGTCGTGCCGACAGCGAACAAGGCCGCGCTGGCTGCTGACGGGGTACGTAGTGCGCCGTTCTGGCTCGGTTATGAGATCAGAAGCGGTCGGTGGGCGATCCGGATGCACGAGACCGATGTTGACGGGCCGGCCACGCAGACGGTGACGTCGTCCGCTGCTCCGGTGGCGAACAGGTGGACACACCTGGCGGCGACGTACGACGGGGGCACCAAGACGATTCGGCTGTACGTGGACGGCGTGTTGCAATCTGGCACGGCGACGTTGACCACCGGGTTCAACGCGACCGGCCCGATCCGCATCGGCGCGATGAAATACGCGGGCGAGCTCGGACACCGCTGGCCCGGCGACATCGACGACGTACGGATCTATGACTACATCGAGAGTCCGGCCAAGATCGCGGAGTTGGCGGTGCCGCTACCTCCGACGGTTACCTTCCCCACGGGAACCGAGGCCACTGCCGGCGGCCAACTAACTGCCGTTCTCGATGGCGGCGGTGACACCAATGTGACGAAGTTCCGCTACAGCGTCGACAACACCGGCCTGGGTACCGAGGTGGCGGCGACCAGCCCGGGCGGTACAGCAACTGTGACGATCAACGTAGGCGGCACCATCGGCGAGCGGTTGCTGCATGTGGTGGCGGTGGACGACGGCAACCGGGCCAGCGGCCTAGCCCGGGGCCCATTTAACGTGGTTGCGGCGGCGAGTCTGTCCGGTGTCGTGTTTGACGCTATGACGTTCGAGCCGGTGGCCGGGGCCACCGTGCGGTTGGAGCCCGGCGGGCTGCAAACGGTGACCGGTGACGGAGGCCGCTACTCGTTTATCGGGTTTCAGCCTGGCACTTATACCGTTTCGGCCAGCGTCGGCGGAAGGTGTGGCCTGTCCGGCAGCGCTACCCTCGACGTTTCTGACGCTGCGGCTTCCTTCGATCTTTACCTGTTCCCTTACACGGACGGGCTGGGATACACCTGCGCGGAGCGATCCAGCCCGTTCACTGCGGCGGGTACCGTCGTTCCGTTGACCGGTGACAACGCTGTACATGAGGTGGGTTTGCCGTTCGCGTTCCCGTTCTATGGGCAGGCGTACCGCATTGCCTGGGTGGACACCAATGGTGTGTTGTCGTTTGACGACCCGGGTGGTTCGCACCCGTACACCGGTGGTCAACTGCCGGCGCCAGCGAACCCGAACGCGATCGTCGCGCCGTTCTGGGACGACCTGGTCGTTGACGCCTCGGCGAGTGTGCGGACCACGACCACCGGCTCCGGTGAGGATGAGCGGTTCGTGATCGAGTGGCGCAACGTACACCGTAAGGCGTCGACGAGTCAGCGGTTGTCGTTCGAGGTGATTCTGGCCCCGGATGGCACGGTGACGACGAACTACGACCAGTTGGACAACGACGCGGAGCGTGGGGCGCAGGCCGCGGTCGGTATCGAGGGCCCGGCGGGTGAGGACGGCCTGCAGTATTCGGTGAACCAGCCGGTGCTGGCTTCGGGTCGGGCGATCAGCTTCGACCACCCGGAGGAGGAGAGCCCGATCGACGTGTACGACCTGTCCGGCACCCTGGTCGATGCGGCCGGTACCACGGTCGTGGGTGCGACGGTGAGCCTGGACCCGGGTGGGTTGACGGCCACGACCGGCGCGGGTGGGGTGTGGCGGTTCGACGGCCTTGTCGCGGACAGCTACAGCGTGACGTCCCGGACTACTGGCCGGTGTCCGCAAATGGTCGAGGTCCAGGTGGAGCTTGCCGCTGACACCGTCCGTGACCTGCGGTACGGGCCGGACTACGGCGGCCTCGGCTACGCTTGCTCCACGAGCACGGGTGGCTACATTTCTGCGTCGACCCAGCTGGCACTGACCGGCGACGCCTCGATCGCGACGGTGACTTTCCCGTTCCCGGTGACCATGCACGGCGGTACCCATTCGTCGGCGACGGTGAGCACCGAGGGTGTGGTCATCTTCGGCCCATCGCCCTCCGCGGGCAGCCTGTGGAACAACAGGGCGATGCCGAACATGACGGCTCCGAACGCGATCGTGGCACCGTTCTGGGACGACCTCTTTGTCGACACCGAGGCCACCATGTGGACACAAACCGTGGGGACGGCGCCGAACCGCTCGTTTGTCATCGAGTGGCGTAACGCCAGGCTCTTCGACTTCCCCGACGACCGGGTCAGCTTCGAGGTGGTATTCCACGAGGACGGGCGGATCGCGTTCCACTACGGGACGCTGGACAGCACGTGGGAGCAGGGCGGTGCGGCCACGATCGGAATCGAGAACGTCTCCGGCACGGTCGCGGCCCAGTACTCCTCCCACACGGCGGCGTTGACGTCGAACCGGTCGATCACCTACACGCCCGCCCCAAAGGGCACGGTCAGCGGGACCGTGACCACGGCGGTCACCTCGAACCCGATGGCGGGGGCGACGGTGACCCTCAACCCGGGCGGTCGGACCGCGACCACCGGTGCCGACGGTAGCTACCAGTTCACGAACCTGCCGGTGGGGGAGTACACGGTCGCCGCGTCGACCGGTGACAACCGCTGCCCGGGCCAGTACGCCACCCAGACGATCAACCATGCGGGTGGCACCTCGGATGTCGACCTGTCCGTGATGGTCGACGGTGACGAGGGCGGCTACAAGTGCACCACCGCCACGCAGGCGTTCATCCCCGGGGACATCGTCGAGGGCTGGTCCGGCGCCAACGTGTGGCAGAAGAACCCGCCGTTCCCGATCAAGCTCTACGGCCAGTCGTACACGTCGGCGTGGATCAGTTCGAGCGGTCTCATGACCTTCCGTGACCCGGCCTACTTCGGTTGGCTCGCCCAATTCTCGAGTCCGATTCCGTCCGCGTCCGCGTCCGGAGTACCGAACGCTGCGGTCTATGTGCACTGGGACAACTGGACTCTTGACTCCCAGGCCCGGATCGCCACGCGTACCAGCGGCACCGCCCCGAACCGGCAGTGGGTCGTCGAGTGGCGCAACGTCCGCCTGGCCGACGACGCGTCGGCCCGGGCCACCTTCGAGGTGATCTACCACGAGAACGGGCAGATTACGTTCGCGTACGCCGACATCAGCCCCACGATCGCGAAGGAACGCGGCTCCAACGCCACCGTCGGTATCGAGAACGGCGCCG
Source organism: Plantactinospora sonchi (assembly GCF_036422035.1). NCBI lineage: Bacteria > Bacillati > Actinomycetota > Actinomycetes > Micromonosporales > Micromonosporaceae > Plantactinospora > Plantactinospora sonchi. The sequence continues at coordinate 9,696 of NZ_JAZGQK010000039.1, read as the reverse complement.
GCACCATCGCCTTCCAATACCTGCACCGAGAGGAACGGCTGTCTAGCGGTCAGGGCATCACGTTCCGCCCCAGCCAGCCCGGCCCCGGCAGTATCACCGGCACCGTCACCTGCCAAGGTACACCGACCAGCGGAGCGACCGTCGCCGTCGCGGGCTTGTCGGCCACCACCGCCGCAGACGGCACCTACCGCATCGACAGCATTCCGGCCGGAACCTACGCCGTCATCACCACCACACCCACCGGCACCTGCAAGGGCTCGGCGGTGCGGCAGGCAACGGTCGGCACCAACACCGAGCACGCCGTCGATGTCGGCAACACCGCCACACCGGCCAACGCGGGTTACACCATCGTCGAGCAGTCGGTGACCTACACCCCTGCCAATAGCACCGTCCTGCCGCTGACCGGCGACGACGCCTACACCCAGACCAGCCTGCCGTTCCCGATCAGCCTTTACGGGCAGTCGTACACCACCGGCTGGATCGACACCAACGGCCTCGTCACCTTTATTAACCCCGGCGAACCGTCACCCGACGCTTGGCCGATCCCGTCTGCGGACAGCCCGCAGGAACCGAACGCCGCCGTCTACCCGTTCTGGCACGACTGGGTCGTCGACACGAACGCCAGCGTCCGCACCACCACCCGCGGCACCGCACCCAACCGCGAGTACGTCGTCGAATGGCGCAACGTCCACTCCTTCGAGGACCCACTTACCCGGATCACCTTCCAGGCGATCTTCCACGAAGTCGGCGGCTACAGCTTCGCCTACACCGACCACGACGACACCTTCCTCGAACGAGGCGGCGGCGCCACCATTGGCATCGAAAACGCCGACGGCACCCGCGCCCTGCCATACACCTACCGGCAACCCGTCCTCCGCCCAGGTCTCGGCCTGCGGATCACCCCACCCAGCCCCTGACCCACACCCCCACGGCGAACTGGCCACCCCTCGCGCCCCCGGAGGTACCCGGTGCAATCGATCCTGCCCGAAAACCCGCACCTGCCCAGACGGCGCACCCGCTCAAGCACCTTCCGGAGCGGAGTCGCCGCCGTCCTGGCCGGCGTGCTGCTGGCCAACATGCTGCAGGTGTCGGCGACTGCCGCCCCGGCCGAACCGCACCGACCACCGGCGCCGAAACCGGTGCCGACGGTGCCGGTGTCTGAGGTGAAGGCGGGTGCACCAGCTGCGGCGAAGGCCAGGCCGGATGCGAGTGCGAAGCCGGCGGCGGTGTGGCCGGCGGCGGGGGCGACCGTGGTGGATTTATCCGGGGCGCGGGGCGCCGGTGTGTCCGCGCGGGCGGGTGGTTTGCCGGTGCGGGTGGCTGCGGCGGACGCCGACAGCGGCGCCCGGTCAACCCCGGGTGCGCCGAGTCGGGTGCGGGTGGAGGTACTGGATCGAGGCGCGACCGAACGGGCCGGGGTCCGGGGTGTGTTGCTGCGGTTGGACCGGGCTGATGGTGTGGCGGCTGCCGGGGCTGGCGCGGCTGAAGCGGCCGGAGCGGCCGTCGTTGAGGTCAGCGTCGACTACGGGGCGTTCGCGACCGCGTATGGGGCGGACTGGGCGTCGCGGTTGCGGCTGCTCAGCGTGCCGGAGTGCGCATTGTCTACGCCTGGCGATCGGCAGTGTGTGGGTACGCCGTTGCGGTCGGACAACGACCTGAAGGCGCGGACCGTGACTGCGGACGTGCCGATGACCACTGCCGGAACGCTGGTGGCGATGTCCGCGGGCGCGTCGGGTCCGGCGGGCAGCTACCAGGCGACGCCGTTGCAGGCGTCGTCGACCTGGTCCGCCGGCGGCAACTCGGGTGCGTTTATGTGGTCATACCCGATGCGGGTGCCGCCAGCGCCGGGTGGTTTGGCACCGAAGTTGTCGCTGGACTACTCGTCCCAGTCGGTCGATGGGCGGCACGCCGCCTCGAACAACCAGCCGTCGTGGATCGGCGAGGGGTTCGAGATGACCGCCGGGGGGTTCATCGAGCGCCGGTACAAGCCCTGCATGAAGGACATGGATGGGTCGGCGAACAATGACGAGGAAACCGGTGACCTGTGCTGGGAGACCGACAACGCCACCCTGTCCCTGGCCGGTGCCTCCGGTGAGCTGATCTACAACGCCACTGAGCAGCGTTGGCATCTGCGTAGCGACGACGGATCCCGGATCGAGCGCAAGACCGGAGCCAGTAACGGCGACAACAACGGCGAGTACTGGGTGGTTACCACGACCGGCGGCGTGCAGTACTGGTTCGGCGCGAACCGGCTTCCCGGCTGGGCCTCCGGGGATCCGGTGACGAATTCGACCTGGACCGTCCCGGTGTTCGGCAACGACCCGGGGGAACCGTGCCGCGCCACCGAGTTCGCTGACTCCGATTGTGTGCAGGCGTGGCGCTGGAACCTCGACTACGTGGTCGACCTCAACGGCAACTCAATGTCGTACTGGTACACAAAGGAAACCAACCGGTACGGCCGCGACCTGGACCCGGACGACGCGCCGGCGTACGACCGGGGTGGCTGGCTGAACCGGATCGACTACGGCACCCGGCGGGACAACGGGGTCGACTCGGTGCTGGACACCCCAGCGCCGCTCCGGGTCGACCTTGGCGAGGCGAATCGCTGCCTGTCCAACTGCGCCACGCATGACGAGGTGCGTTGGCCGGACACTCCGTGGGACACGGAGTGCGCCGCCGCGCCGTGTAAGGACAACTTCTCTCCGACATTTTGGCGGACCAAGCGGCTGTCCACGGTCACCACACAGTTCCGGGCCGGTGGCGGGTACGAAGACGCGGAGCGGTGGACCCTCTCCCACACGTTCCCGGACCCCGGTGACGGCACCCGGGCCGGCCTGTGGCTAGACCGGATCTCGCACACCGGCCTGGTCGGCGGGTCCACCAGTTTGCCGGACGTGGAGTTCACCTATGTGCAGTTGGCGAATCGGGTCGACACGATCGACTTCGCTGCGGCGATGAACTGGATGCGGATCGCGAAGATCCGCAACGAGACCGGTGGCACGCTGAACGTCACCTACTCCGCGCCAGACTGTGTGGCCGGTCAGACCCCGACCGCGCATACCAACACCCGCCGCTGTTACCCGGTGCGGTGGCAGCCGGAGGGCCACCAGGACCCGGTGATGGACTGGTTCCACAAGTACGTGATCACGACGCTTTACGAAACCGACCACACTGGCGGGGTACCGCCGCAGGGCAGCCCGCGGGTCATTCACTCGTTCGACTATTTCGGCGGCGCGGCGTGGCACTACAACGATGACGACGGTTTGATCGACGCCGAAGACAAAACCTGGTCGGACTACCGGGGGTACGGCCGCGTCGGGGTCACCGTGGGTGATCCGGGGGAGCAGACATACAGCGAGACCCGCTACTTCAGGGGCATGCACGGCGACCGCGCCGGGCCCTCCGGCGGCACCCGGACCGCCACCGTCGATGGGATCAACGACGAAGACTGGTACGCCGGGCTGACCCGGGAGAAGAAGACGTTCAACGGCCCGGGCGGCCCGGTGGTTTCCCGCGAGACGGCTGACCCGTGGGCGTCGCCGGCGACCGCCACCCGCACAGTCAACGGCGACACGGTCACCGCCCGATTCACCCGGAACGGCACCGTGACCACATACACCGCGTTGGACGCGGGCCGGGGCGACCGGGTCACCAAGGTCACCACCGGGTACGACAGCTACGGCATGCCGGTCAGCGTCGACGACTTCGGCGAGGACGGGGTCGCCGGGGACGAGGTGTGCACGAAGACCGACTACACCCCGCGCAACACCACCGCCTGGCTACTGGACCGCGTGCACCGGGTACAGAAGTACGCGGTCAAGTGCGCCGACACCGGTGGCACGCTGACCGAGGCGGACGTGATCGGGGAGGCCCGGACCTGGTACGACGGTCAGGCGTTCGAGTCGACCCCGACCCGAGGGCTGGCCACCCGGACCGAGGAGATGGCGACCTGGAACTCCGGTGCGCCGACGTTCACCACGGTCGGGCGCAAGGCGTACGACGCGCATGGCCGGGAGACGTCCTCCTGGGACGCGATGAACTTCGAGACGAAGACCGCCTATACCCCGACCACCGGCGGCCCGGTCACCGGCACCACGGTGACCAACCCGATGGGCCACGTCACGACCACCACCCTGCACCCGGCCTGGGGGTCACCCACCGTCGTGGTGGACCCGAACGGCAAGCGCACCGACCAGGCCCACGACGGCCTCGGCCGGCTCACCTCGGTCTGGCTGCCCGGCCGGGACAAGGCCGCCCAGACCGCGAACGTGACGTTCAGCTACCAGTTGCGAACCGACGCGGCCACCTCGGTGGCCACCGCCCGGCTGAACGCGGCCGGAAACTACGTCACCAACTACGCGCTGTTCGACGGGATGCTGCGGCCACGGCAGACCCAGGCGGCCTCACCGTCCGGCGGCCGGCTGCTGACCGAGACGTTCTACGACAGCGCAGGTCGCAAAGCCCGGGAGTTCGCGCTCTACCACGCCACCGGCACCCCGGGCGACACCCTGGTCACCGCCACCGACCCGGTGCACGTACCCAGCCAGACCCGCACCGTCTACGACGGGGCAAGCCGCGTGACCGCCTCCGTCTTCCAGCCGTACGCGGACGAACGCTGGCGCACCACGACCTACCACGCCGGGGACCGAACCGACGTCACCCCGCCCGCTGGCGGCACCGCCACCTCGACCCGGACCGACGCCCGGGGCCGGACGGTCGAACTACGCCATTATCACGGCGCGATCCCAACCCCCGGCACGGCGGGCACCTGGGACGCCACGAGCTACAACCACAACCGCAAGGGACAGCCGACCGGCGTCACCGACCCGGCCGGCAACGACTGGACCCACACGTACGACCTGCGCGGGCGCAAGGTCGAGTCCACCGACCCGGACCTGGGCACCTCCGTCTTCACCTACGACAACGCCGGCCGGATGACCTCCGTCACCGACGCCCGCGGGGAGAAGCTCGCCTACCTGTACGACGGTCTGAACCGCAAGCGGGCCGTCTACGACGACCAGCTTGGCGGGACGATGCGGGCCCAGTGGATATACGACACCATCGCCAAGGGTCACCTGTCGCAGAGCATCCGGTTCATCGGCAGCGCCGCCTACGAGACCAAGATCGTCGGCTACACAGACCTATACCAGCCGACCAGTACCCAGATCGTCATCCCGGCGGCCGAGACCGGTCTCGCCGGCAACTACAACTTCCACAACACCTGGAACATCGACGGATCACTCGCCTCAACCAGCCTACCCTCGACCAATGGAGACCTGACGGCGGAGACGCTGACTTACGGATACAGCGACCTAGGGCAGCTCACCAACCTGAGCAGCGATTACAACACCAACGCGTCCTACGTCGCCAACACGGACTACAACGCGCTCGGCCAAGTCGACCAGTACGAGTTCTATACCGGCACGGGCGGGCGGGTCTTCCAGGCGTTCACCCGGGAACTGGAAACCGGCCGGCTGACCGGCGTACGGACCGACCGGGACCAAGTCGCCCCGTACGTGCTGACCGACACCAGCTACTCGTTCGACCCGGCCGGCAACATCGACAAGATCAGGGACACGGCGGCGGATCCGGTCGACGACACCCAGTGCTTTGGCTACGACTACCTACGCCGGCTGACCGAGGCGTGGACTCCGGCCTCCGGCGACTGCACGGCGACCCGCACGGTCAGCGGTCTGGGAGGGCCCGCTCCGTACTCGCTCTCGTGGACCTTCAACACCGTCGGCAACCGGCTGAGCCAGGTCGCGCACCTGCCGAGCGGCAACGCCACCACCAACTACCAGTACCCGGCCACCGGCGCCGCCCGTCCGCACGCCCTGACCAGCACCACCGGAGCCGAGGCGGGCACCTACACCTACGACCAGGCCGGTAACACCCTGACCCGGCCCACCCCGAGCGCGGGCACCCAGACCCTGACCTGGGACGCCGAAGGACAACTCGACACGTCAACCGACGCGACCGGCGGAACCCGGTACATCTACGACGCGGACGGTAACCGGCTAATCCGTCGAGATCCGGGCGGTAAAACGCTGTACCTGCCCGGCCAGGAACTCCGCTACACCACCGGCTCAAGCACCACCACCTGTACCCGCTACTACACATTCGACGGCAAGACGGTCGCCTCCCGCACCGCAGCAGGGCTGACCTGGCTCTCCGGTGACCACCAAGGCACCGCCAACGTGGCCGTGCAGGCGGCGACGCAACAGGCCACCAGCCGCCGGCAGAGCCCGTACGGCACACCCCGCGGATTGATGGCCAGCTGGCCCAACAGCCGGGGCTTCGTGGGCGGCACGGTCGACAACACCGGGCTCGTCCATCTCAGCGCGCGCGAGTACGACCCGACCATTGGCCGGTTCATCTCGGTCGACCCGCTGCAGGATCTCAGCGATCCAAGCCAGTGGAACGGCTACGTCTACGCCAACAACACACCGATCACCATGAGCGACCCGAGCGGGCTGCTCGGCTCAGCAGGCTGTGCGCCCGGCATGGTCGGCGGGCCGGGGGGCTGCACCGGCAACGAGAACGGCCACGTGCCGCCGAGCGGTGGCGCCACCAGTTCGGTCACCGTGTATCCGGGCGGCACCACCCTCGTCCAGGACAATGGCCGGGTCTGGATCAACGACTGGGAGGTGCCACTCGAGGTACTGCGCACCATCCCCGACGCGCCGACCGTCGAGCAAATGGCTGCCGGCCTGGATCGTTACCACATTGAACACCCCGTGCGCGGTGAAGGTGGGGTCGACCGGTACGGCGAGGAGTCGACGAGGACCGGCATTCTGCTAGCTACCTGGGCTGGTGGTATCAAGGGCTCGCACGAATACAAACTCTGGGCGGCCGGAATTGGCGGCCAGATCACGTCGGAACTGGGCGGAATGCAGGGCGTAGTCGGACCCCGGCTGCCGCGTATGGGACCCGGCCCGCGGATCGGGGCGGGTTGCACGAACAGCTTTGACGGCGACACCGAGGTACTGCTGGCGGACGGCGACACCAAGGCGATCGACGAGATTGAGATCGGCGACGTGGTCCTGGCCACCGACCCGGAGACCGGGCGGACCGTGCCCCGCGTCGTCACCGACACCATCGTCGGTACCGGCCCGAAGGACCTGGTCGACGTCACGGTCGATGGCGTGGTGATCACCGCTACTGCGAACCACCCTTTCTACGACGCAGGCCGACGGCGCTGGGTCGATGCGAAAGCCCTGCGTGAGGGCGACCTGCTTCGGCGACCGCAGGGCCTGACCACGGTGGAGCAGATCCGCGCCTACCGGGCCGAGTGGCGCACGGTCTACAACCTCACCGTAGACGAGATCCACACGTACTATGTGATAGCCGGCGACACGCCGGTACTTGTCCACAACGCGAATAGTTGTGGTCTGCCTGTGAGGATCAAGGGAGGTCAGCAAGTTGCTGGCGGTTCCTACAAATTGTCGAAGGCAGAACTTGCATTCGTCAACGATCTCCTCAAGCGCAAGCCCAATTTCCAGGTTTTTAGGGCTGATGGTAAGGCCTCAATGGGGGATTTCCTTGTGATTGACCGATCTAACCCTCGCTCGCCCGTCGGTTGGGCGGTGGAGTTGAAGACATCCAGTGGGGGCTTCCCTGGTGAGCAGTTCCGGAACGCGTCCTCCCTTACGAGTCGGTACGGCTTGTCTGATTTCAGGATGATTGCAGGTACGCCGTCGGAGATGCTCGACGCACTCAGTGTAGGTAGGAGTTCCTGGAATTGATTATCCTCCCGCAGGTGTTGCGAGATCTACTTAAAAAAGTCGATGGAGAGGTCGCTGCCACTTTGGCGCTAGATTTCGCTGAGGAGTCGCTTAGTGAGATGGGGCGCTGTGTCTTCTCCCGCGAGCTAAGGGATGCATCGACTGCTTACCTTGCTGCCGCCCGGAGGTTTTTGGACGGCGGCGGAGTGGATGAATTGAAGTCCGCGCATGAGCGGTTCTTCGGTGCGCGGGCGCAAGCCGATGGGGTTTCGGCGTCGGCGCTATGGATCGCTGCCATCGCTGTGCTGGCTGCCTGTCAAAGGGACATGGAAAGAGCGGAGATTATTGTAAAGAATTCGTACATGCCTACGGTTCTCGATGTCGCCACAGAGGCCCAGGTGATTGCCGGCAGATTCGCGAGTGGGGCCCAGGATTCTCAAAGGGCTCGGTGGGAGATGGCGCGTCGGCAGTTGATATTATTTGTTAACGCGATCAAGTTCCCGGGTGACAATCCTCCTTAAGGATCCTCGATTTGGCAGGGCACAGCGGGTAGACGCTTGCCGCACAGGGTTTCAGTCGGTGACGACGGGTTGGGGACTGCGTAGATTTCCGTGTTTGACCTGGGTGTGGTCCGTTGGACAGGACGTTGATCCTGTCCAGAAAGGACCACGTCATGGCAGACAAGAAGAACGCTGCTCCACTTCCCCGGCCGACGGCGGCGCGGAGGTGGAGTTCGCCCAGCAGTTGGTGGAGCGGGGTCTCGTTGGTCGGGCCGGGTGGGCTCCTCGCGGGGATCACCCGGACCGTTCTTGAGTCAGCGCTCGGTGCGGAGTTGGATGCGCACCTCGACGAGGCCGGTGTCGACGAGGCCACCGGCCGGCGGGCCAACATCCGTAACGGGCACGGTGCGAAGACGGTGCAGACCGAGGTCGGCCCGGTGCGGATCCAGGTCCCGCGGGACCGGGCCGGCTCGTTCACCCCGCGGACCGTCCCGAAGCACGCCCGGCGGTTGGACGGGTTCAACGAGGCGATCCTGTCGCTGTACGCGAAAGGGTTGACGACCGGGGAGATCGCCGCGCATCTGGCGGACGTGTACGACGCCGACGTGTCCCGAGAGTTGATCAGCCGGGTCACCGACAGCGTGGTGGACGAGATGGAAGCGTGGCGGCAGCGGCCTCTGGACCGGATCTATCCGGTCGTGTTCATCGACGCACTGGTGATGAAGATTCGGCAGGGGCAGGTCGCGAACCGGCCCGTCTACGTCGTGGTCGGTATCAGTCTCGACAGGGAACGCGACGTCCTCGGCATGTGGGCCGGCACCGGCGGTGAGGGCGCCAAACAATGGGCCGGCTACCTCACCGAGCTGCGTAACCGCGGTGTCGAGGACGTGTTCATGGTCTGCTCCGACGGATTGAAGGGCATGACCGACGCGATCGAGCAGGTGTGGCCGCAGGCGGTGCACCAGCAGTGCGTCGTCCACCTCGTGCGGGCCTCCCTGCGCTATACGAATCGCAAGGACTGGCAGAAGATCACCCCCGTGTTGCGGGACATCTACACCGCCCCCACCGTCGCCGCGGCGGAGGCCCGCTTCGAGGCCTTCGCCGCGCAGTTCGGTGACCAGTACCCCGCCGTGATCCGGCTCTGGCGCACCTCCTGGCCGCAGTTCGTGCCGTTCCTCGACTACGACCACGAGGTCCGCAAAGTCCTCTACACCACCAACATCATCGAGAGCCTCAACGCCCGGTTCCGGCAGGCCGCCCGACGGCGCGGGCACTTCCCGACCGAGCAGGCCGCGATGAAGGTCCTCTACCTCGTCGTCCAGCAGAAACGCCGGGGCGGCGGGAGCATCACCGGCCGGGTCTACGGTTGGGCCAAGGCCCTCAACGCCCTGATCCTCGCCTACGGCGACCGGATCACCATCTAACAACCCCGATCACACCACAGGCCCAAACACGGAAATCGACACACTCCC
>NZ_JAZGQK010000038.1:0-113182 GCF_036422035.1 Plantactinospora sonchi | reverse complement strand
CCACTGGGCGTCGGTGGTGTCCGACGGGTAATGCCGTGGCCGGGAGTAGCAGCCACAGGCACACGCCGCCGGGCGGGCTTCCGGCAACATCCGGGACAGGGTTCAATGACATCGCGGGCTCTTGACTGGCTTGGGTGTAGGAACCGTTTGCCTATCAAGAGCCCGCGACCATACCCAGCCGCCACGCCGGAACCAACCAGCCTCCTACCACCTCACCGACAAGCAGGTTCAGAAACAGGCTCTATAGGAAGGGGCCCCTGTTAACACCCCGGACCGCGCACCGAACCCTCGGCGACTCCGGTAGGCGTCCTCGACGATCTGTCGTACCCGGGCTGGGTCCCGGCGGATCTGGGCCGGCGTGAAGTGCAGGATCAGGACGTCGTATCGGCTCAGTTCGTTGTGTCGGTCCAGGGTGCGATGCCAGTCGGCGGCAGCGAAGTGGAACTCCTGGGAGTCGACCTCCACGGCGAGCGCGGCGTCGGGCAGGTAGCCGTCCGGGGTTGGCAGGATCGAGCCGTCCGGGCCGAGCAGCCGGGGATTCCAGAGGATCTCGGGTAGCAGCCGGCTGCGGCCCAGGCACTCCCGCAACTCCGCCTCCGGCGATGACCGTACGCCCTGGATGATCTCCTGCAGCGCCCGTCGGACCAGGGCGGTGCGGCTCCGGCGCGCCCGGACCACCTCCTCGTCGAGGCGGGCCGGTCGGTGAAGTCGCGCTGCACCGCCTCCGCCATGATCGCGCGTACGGTACGCAGGTCACGCAGTTCCCTGCCGGCGTCGACCACCGCGCGGGCCGGGGAACAGACCTGGTACAGCCCGGCGTCGCGGGGCCGCTCGTCCAGGGCGAGCGCCCGATGCACCATGGCGTGGTCGGCTGACCTCCGCCGGGTCCCGTGCGGCACGATCAGCTGCACTCCCTTCCCTACACTTCAAGGCGTGACTGCCAGCCCTGCCGCCCCGACCCTGCCGAATCCCGTACCGGGTCCGTTGACACTCGGACCGCACACGGTGTGGCCCCCGGTGGTGCTGGCCCCGATGGCGGGCATCACGAATGTCGCGTTCCGGCAGCTCTGTCGGGAACAGGGCGGCGGTCTGTACGTCTGCGAGATGGTGACCACCCGGGCGCTGGTCGAGCGGAACCCGAAGACGCTGCGGATGGTGGCGTTCGGTGACGGTGAGCGGCCGCGCAGCCTCCAGCTCTACGGCATCGACCCGGAGGTCACCGCCGCCGCCGTGCGGATGGTGGTCGAGGAGGATCTCGCCGACCACATCGACCTGAACTTCGGCTGCCCGGTGCCGAAGGTCACCCGCAAGGGCGGGGGAGCGGCATTGCCGTGGCGACACCGGCTCTTCGCCCGGATCGTCGGGTCGGCGGTGCGGGCGGCGGCGCCCGCCGGGGTGCCGGTCACGGTCAAGATGCGCAAGGGTATCGACGACGACCACCTGACGTACGTCGAGGCGGGGCTCGCCGCCCAGGACGCCGGCGTCGCGGCGGTGGCCCTGCACGGCCGTACGGCGGCCCAGCGCTACTCGGGGACCGCCGACTGGGACGCCATCGGCACCCTCAAGCAGGCGCTGGACGTGCCGGTGCTGGGCAACGGTGACATCTGGGAGGCCGACGACGCGTTGCGGATGGTGGCGCACACCGGGGCGGACGGTGTGGTGGTCGGGCGGGGCTGCCTCGGCCGCCCGTGGCTCTTCGCCGACCTGGCGGCGGCGTTCGACGGCCGGCCGCAGCGGCGACTGCCGGATCTGGGCGAGGTGGCGGTGACCATGCGCCGGCACGCCGAGCTGCTGGCCGACTGGTACGCCGACGGCGGTCGGAACCCCAACGGCGAGCGGGACGGCTGTGTCGACTTCCGCAAGCACGTCGCCTGGTATCTGAAGGGTTTCCCGGTCGGCAGCGAGCTGCGGCGCGCCCTGGCCATGGTGAACTCGCTGGCCGAACTGGACGACCTGCTGGGCAAGCTGGACACGGCCGAGCCGTTTCCGGTGCAGACGCTGGGGCAGCCTCGTGGCCGGACGAACTCGCCGGGCAAGGTGGTCCTGCCGGACGGCTGGCTGGCCGACCGGGACAGTGCCGAGGTCCCGACCGGTGCGGAGCTCGCCGACTCCGGCGGCTGAGTCGTCGCCGTCGGACCGCGACGGCCGAGGGTGTGCGGCTGATCTGTCGCTGTTTGACCACGACGGCCGGTGCTCGCGGTGACTCGTCGGGTTAGGACTGCCACCGTCTACATTCGAGCGTCATGTCGGAAGTCACGGTCCGCGTGCCGAACGACGATCTTCGGCTGACGACAGACGATCACTCGATAGCCTCCCGGCAATCTCATTCACTGGTTGCGATACGGGGGTCGTGATCGTGTCTGTGCTGATCCGTGCTGCGCGTGTTCTGGCGGCTCTGACGGCCCTATCCGTCGTGTCCTCGATCTCCGTGATCGGGACACCCTCATCGGCGTCGGCCCGTGAGCCCGACACCTGTCCGGCTCCGGCGGTCGGCGGGAACGTACCGTCCGCCGGCTCGGAACGAGCGGCCCAGACCCTCGCCGCGACGTGCGGCGTCGAGGTCGAGGTGCTGGCCCAGGCGTCGGAGACGACCCGGGTGCTCGCCCAGCCGTCCGGTGACTTCGTGTTCGAGTCCTGGTCCGAGCCGCAGCGGGCACAGCGGGACGGTTCCTGGGTGAGCGTCGACACCACCCTGGTGGTCGGGGCCGACGGCCTGGTCCGCCCGGTCGCCTCGACGGCGGACGTCGTCTTCTCACCCGGTGGCGCGGGACCCTTCGCGACGATGAGGGGTGCCGGCGCCGAGTTCTCGCTCGGCTGGCCGGCTCCGCTGCCGCCGGGTGTCGTCGTCGGCGACACCATCACCTATCCCGACGTGTATCCGGACGTCGACCTGGTCGTCCGTGCCGAACGCGGCGGTTTCTCGCACCTGCTCGTGGTCGGCAGCGCCGAGGCGGCGAGCAATCCCGCCGTGCGGCGGACGGCGTACGTGGTGGGCGGGTCGGCCGAGGTGGCGGTGGCGGACGGCGGTGTCACCATCACCGGGCCGAACGGCCTGCTCGCCGCCGCACCGCCGGCCACGGCCTGGGACTCGGCGCCCGCCCCGACGACCGCGAACCGTGCCGGTACGGACGGCGTGAGCGGGTCGGATCCGGCTGGACCCGACACCTCGACCGTCCGGGGCCCCAGTGACTCGGCGTTGGTCGCACCGGCCGAGGTACGGGTCGACGCGGGTTCGCTCACCGTGGCGGCCGACCCGGAGGTGCTGGACAGCGGACACTTCCCGATCTTCATCGACCCGACCTACGACAAGAAGTGGGCCCGATGGGCCCCGGTGAACGACTCCAACCCGAACACCCGGTGGACCTCCGGCACCTCCTGGCCCCGCGAGGTGGCCCGGGTGGGGTCGAACTACGACAACCACGGCGACGTCTGGCGGTCGCACTTCTACTTCGACGTCTCGACGCTGGTCGGCAAGCGGTTGGTCAACACGACCAGTCTGGACGCCTACCTGGTGCACACCGGCTGGTGCGCGGGCGAGTCGATCGGCATCTGGCAGACGAGTTCGATCGCGAGCGCCACCCCGACCTGGAACGGGATGGCCGGCCAGTGGCTGCACGGCGGCCCGCTGCAGACCAGGACGGGTAAGGCCAACGTCGGGTGCGGGCAGTCGGCGAACTGGCTGAAGTTCGACGATCCGGACATCGGCTACCACGTCCAGCGGCACGCGAACGCGAGTTACACGTCGATCACGTTCGGGCTCCGGATGGCGAGCGAGAGTGGCGGTCACTGGGCGAAGTTCGACCCGGCGAACGTCAAACTGAAGGCGACGTACCAGTCGAGGCCCACCTCGCCGGTGGCCATCCGGACCTCACCGGGCGGCGGCTGCAACACCGCCTCCCCCGGGCCGTGGATCACCAGTCGTACCCCGACGCTCTACGGCAAGGCCAGTGACGGCGACGGCACGGTGAAGGTCAGGTTCGACCTGACCGGGCCGACGAACCCCGCCGACGCCACCTCGGCCTGGACGACCTCGGGTGCCGAGCGGGGGTGGACCACGCCCACCCTCGCCGAGGGCAACTACAGCTGGCGGGTCCAGGGGGTCGACGAGGTCGACACGACCGGGTGGACGGGGTACTGCTACTTCCGGTTGGACCACACCGCCCCGACCACCCCGGTGGTCACCCGGACGTCCGGCACCCCGGTCGTCGGTCAGCCGGTGACTCTCTCGTTCACCTCGTCGGACGCCCGTTCCGGGATGAAGCAGTTCGCCTACGGCATCGGTGTCGACGCCCAGCAGACCTTCAAGGCGTCGACCGGTACGACGACGATCACGTTCACGCCGGTCGCCGGCCGTACCGTCGTCTACGTCTGGGCGCAGGACAACGCCGGCAACTACTCGGCGCGTACCGCGTTCGACTTCTTCACCGGCCGGATCACCGAGGCCCAGTCGCACGGCGCCTGGCGGTTCGACGGTGACGGACTCGACGACTCGGGCCAGGGCCGGAACCTGACGGTCGGCAGCGGGCTCGGCTACGGTCCCGACCGCCGGGGCAACGGCGGCGCGGCGCTGACCCTGGACGGCACCGGCTGCGCGCAGGGCGCCACGGGGGTACGCACCGACGCCGAGTTCACCGTCGCCGGCTGGGTGCGGATGACCGACAAGTCCGACTACCGCTCCCTGGCCGCCCGGGCCGGTGTCGCCCGGTCCTCGTTCTACCTGCGCTACAACGGTCCGAGTGACCGGTGGCAGTTCACCCTGAGCGGCTCCGACGCGGCGGACGCGACGTTCGCCACGATCACCGCCTCCACCGCGACGCCACTCGGGGTGTGGCAGCACGTCGCGGCGACCATGGACCCGGTCGCCAGGGTGATGCGGCTTTACCTCGACGGCCGGCTCGCCGCGGAGGGCGCGATCCCGTTCACGCCCTGGAACGCCCAGGGCCCGCTCCTGGTCGGCTGCGCGGGCATCACGACCTCGGTCTGGCACCAGCTGATCGGCGGAATCGACCACGTCGGGGTCTGGCAGGGGCTGCTCTCCGACGCGCAGATCGCCCGCGCCGCGACCGAACTGCCCGCCGGGCTGGTCGCCGACTGGCAGTTGCACGGCAACGGCGCGGAGGAGACCGGTCGCTCCTCCGACCTGGTGGTGCCGGAGGGTGTCGGCTGGGCCGACGACCAGTACGGCCGGACCGAGTCCGCGATGGTGCTGGACGGTACGAAGTGCGCGACGTCGGAGGCGTCGGTGCTGCGTACCGACGAGTCGTTCACGGTCGCCGCATGGGTCAGGCTGACCGCCGTCGGCGCCGGTAACCAGACCGTCCTCGGACAGAACGGTGTCCGGGTCAGCGGCTGGTATCTGGGGACCCGCTACTTCAGCGGGGTGCCGTACTGGTCGTTGACGATGACCGCGAACGACAACGAGGCCACCCACTACCAGATGGTGCTGTCTCCCCAGGCGGCCACCGCCGACGTGGGCCGGTGGACACACCTGGCCGGTGTCTACGACGCCACCGCGCGCCAGATGGTTCTCTACGTCAACGGCGTCCGGGCGGGATCGGTGGCCGCCAACCAGACCCCGTGGCGGGCCGGTGGGGCGATGACCGTCGGCTGTGCCTGGTACGCCGGTGCCTACGGCGACCGGGTCAACGGGGCGGTCTCCGACGCCCGGGCCTGGCGGGGTGCACTGACCGACGCCCAGGTGGCGACGCTGCACGGCGGCAACCCCGGGGTGCGGCAGGAGGCGCTCTGGCCGCTGGACGGGCCGGCCAGCGACACCCCGACGTACCTCACCGACGTCTCCGGGAACGGCCGCAACCTGACCATCAGCGGGGCGTACGCCTGGACCCGGGACCGGGGCTTCGGACGCGACGGCGCACTGGGCCTGGAACTCGCGGCCAACTCCTGCGCGCAGACGGCGGGTCCGGGGGTCCGTACCGACGCCTCGTTCACGGTCAGCGCCTGGGTGGTGGTCGACCGGTTGACCGGGCACCACGCGGTGGCCACCCAGGCCGCGGGCGGGGCTCCCGGTTTCTTCCTCGGCTACAACCCCGACGCGGGCCGGTGGCACTTCGCCATGCCTTCGGCGTCGGGCGGTTCGCCGACCTGGCACATCGCCGGGTCGGCCCAGCCGCCGGCACTCGGCCAGTGGACCCACCTGGCCGGGGTGTACGACCGGGCCGCCGGCAAGGTGCGGCTGTACGTCAACGGTGTGCTGGAGGGCGAGAGCGGCGGCCCGGCCAGCCCATGGATGGCCGGCGGGCCGACGCTGATCGGCTGCAACGGCTCCACCGACGGCACCCGGTCGTCCCCGCTCGGCGGCGTCGTCGACGACGTACGCCTCTGGACGTCGACGGTCGACCCCGACCGGATCGCCGACCTCGCCGCCGGCTGACCGGATCCGGCGGGCGACCCACCGGGTCGCTCGCCGGTCGGGACACCTCTCCTCCACGCGTCCTCCACGCGCTTCTCCTCCCGCTGTCTCCCTCTCCTCTCTCGCGCTCTTCCCATCCCCCTCTCGTGTCAGGAAGGTGCCCATGTCTCGGCGACGCACGGCCCTCTCCCGTCCCTGGCAGACAGTTGCCCTGAGCATGACCGTGGTGCTGGTGGCGTCGACCCTCAGCGTGGCCCGCCCGGCCCGGGGGGCCGAGGTGCCCGACGGCGACCGCGCGATCGGCACGGCGGCGGCCCGGTCCGGTCGACCGGTGCCGGTCGACCGGACGCCGCTACCCGACGACGGCGGCAGGTGGACCGGCCCGACCGGAGCGACCTGGCCGACCGCCGCCCGGGCGACGCCGCCGGCCGCCGGCGGTCCGGACCGGCGGGGTACCGACCTGGTCGGTGAGCTGCCGGTGACCGTCTCCGCCCTGCCGGGCGGGCGCACACCGCGGCAGCCCCAGGCGCGGGTGCTGGACGAGCAGCATTCGCTCCGGCTCGGTGTCAGCGGCCCGGTTGTCGTGGTCGACGGCGGATCGGGGCCGCTCCGGACGTCCATCGACTACGCCGGCTTCCGGCAGCTCTACGGCGCGGGCTGGGGCGACCGGTTGACCCTGCTGCGACTGCCGGCCTGCGCGGTGACGACGCCGCAGCGGTCGGAGTGCCAGCGGGCGGCGGCGGTCGAGACGACCAACGACCGTGCCACCCGTACGTTGTCCACCTCGGTGGACAACTCCGACGGGGCGCCGATGGTCTTCGCCGTCACGGCCGAGGAGGCGTCGGAGGACGGCGACTACCGGGCGACCGACCTCAAGGCGTCGGGGTCGTGGACGGCCGGGGACAGCTCCGGGTCCTTCTCGTACACGAACCCGGTCCGGCTACCTCCGGCGGAGGGACCGCTGCCGGAGGTATCGCTGAGCTATTCGTCGCAGGTGGTGGACGGCCGGATGGCCGGGTCCAACAACCAGGCGTCCTGGATCGGCGACGGCTGGGAGTACGCGCCCGGCTTCATCGAGCGCTCGTACGCGACCTGCACCGACGACCGGGAGAACGCGGACGGCGACGCGCCGAACAACAAGGACAAGAAAACCGACGACCAGTGCTGGAAGGGCGAATCGCCCAACGTCACGATCTCGCTGAACGGCACCAACGCCTCTCTGATCAAGGACGACTCGAGCGGCGTCTGGCGGGTGCAGAGCGACGCGAACTGGAAGGTCCAGCTGGCGGGTGGCGCGGCGACCCCGGGTACGGCGACGACCGAGCGTTGGACGGTCACCACTCCGGACGGCACCCGGTACTTCTTCGCCAGTGAGGCCGGCTCGGCCAACTCCCGGTGGACGGTGCCGGTGTTCGGCAACCATCCGGACGAGAAGTGCCACGCGACCGAGTTCAAGAGCTCCTCCTGCGCGCAGGCGTGGCGGTGGATGTTGGACAAGGCCGTCGACGTGCACGGCAACACGGTCCGCTACCACTACCAGAGCGAGACCGGCTACTACGGCGCGGCCGGTGACAAGGACAGGCGGGTCTCGTTCGTCCGCGGCGGGCACCTGACGAAGATCGAGTACGGGTTGCACGAGGCCTACCCGAGCGTCGGCGCCAGCGCCCAGGTGCTGTTCACCACCGCCGACCGGTGTCTGGCGTCGGAGTGCCACAAGGACGGCAAGCCGGTCCGGGCGAACTGGCCGGACGTGCCGTGGGACCGGGAGTGTGCCGCCGCGCCGTGCACGGACAAGCTCGCCCCGGTCTTCTTCAGCACCAAGCGGCTCACCAAAATCACCACGCAGGTCCGTGCCGGCGGCTCGTTCTCCGACGTGGAGTCCTGGAGCCTGGCGCACGAGTTCAAGGCGCCGAAGGTGGCCGGGTCGGCGTCGTTGTGGCTGAAGGAGATCGTGCACGCCGGCCACGTCGGCGGTACGGTCACCGACCCGCCGGTCCGGTTCACCGGGGTGGAGCTGGCCAACCGCGCCAACGCCCTGGCCGGGGCGCCGATCTTCTCCCGGTGGCGGATCCAGAACATCCGCACCGAGTCGGGCGCCGACCTCCACGTCACGTACTCCGCGACCGACTGTGACACCAACGACCTGCCGAGTCCGGTGGAGAACAACTCGCGGCGCTGCTACCCGGTCTACTGGACGCCGGACGGCTACTCCGAGCCCAAACTGGACTGGTTCCACCGGTACGTGGTGACCGAGATCTCGGAGATCGACCGTACCGCCGACCAGCCGGCGAAAACCACGCGCTACGCCTACAGCACCGAGGGTGGCGGCGTCGCCGCGCTGTGGGGCTACGACGACAGCGAGTTCACCAAGAAGAAGCACCGCACGTACGGGCAGTGGCGCGGCTACTCCCAGGTCACGACGATGGTCGGCGAGCCGGGCCGGGGCGTGCCGCTGACCACCCGGAAGCGGTTCTACCGGGGACTGGACGGGCAGCCGATGCCTGACGGCACCAGGCGCGCGGTGCAGGTGACGGACTCCGAGAAGGGCCAGCACCGGGACCATCCGGCACTGGCCGGCTTCCCGTTGGAGGAGGCGAAGCTCGACGGCTCGACCATCGTCGAATCGACCACGACGCAGTACTGGACCCGCGAGACCGCCGCGCGTCGGCACACCGGTGGAACAGACCGGGCGTACCTCGGCGGACCGTCGGTGCAGAAGACCCGCAAGTTGCTCGCGCCGGGCCACTGGGCCCGTACCGAGACCGTGACCACGTACGACGACGAGGGTCAGCCGCTGACCGTCTCCGAGCTGGGTGACACGGCCCGGTCGGGGGACGAGACCTGCACCCGGACCACGTACGTCCGCAACCAGGACCGGTGGATCCGGCAGGCCGTGTCCCGGGTGGAGAAGGTCGCCAAGGCGTGCACGGCGACGACTGCCCGGCCGGCCGACGTCGTCTCCGACGTCAGGACCTACCACGACGGATCCAGCGTCCACGGCGCCACCCCGACCAGGGGACTGGTCACCTGGGAGGAGACGCTCGACAGCTGGGACGGCGGGCCGCGCTACGCCACCACGAAACGCGCGTCCTACGACGAGTTGGGCCGGGTGACCAGCGAGACCGACGCCCGGGGCGGGGTGACCCGCACCACCTACACGCCGGCGGGCCCCGGGCCGGTCACCCAGACGGTCACCAGAAACCCACTCGACCACGAGGTGACCACCTACCAGCAGCCGGCCTGGGCCGAGCCGACCGCCGTCGTCGACGCCAACGACAAGCGCACCGATCTCGCACACGACCCGCTCGGCCGGCTGACCAGGGTCTGGCTGCCCGGTCGGTCGAAGTCGACCGAGACCCCGAATCTGGAGTTCGGTTATCTCGTCCGGAACGACGGGCCGCTGGTGGTCACCACCAAGCGGCTCGGTCCCAACGGCAACCAGTTGACGGAGATCGGGTTCTTCGACTCCCTCTACCGCCCGGTGCAGACCCAGGAGGCCGCCCTGGACGGCCGGCGGCTGGTGGAGTCGACCGGCTACAACGACCGTGGCCTGGAGGCGTACCGGTCCGGGCCCAACCACGTCAGCGGCGCACCGGACCGGACACTGCTGCAGAGCACCCCCGGTGAGGACCGGGTCCGGACCACCCTCAGCTACGACGCCGTCGGACGGGTGGTCAACGAGGGGACGTGGGAGGGTAACAGCCAGCTCTGGGCGAAGATCACGAGCTACGGCGGGAACCCCGACGGCTGGCAGGTCGCGGTCACCCCGCCCCGGGGTGGGACCGCCACCGCCACGATCACCGACGTCCGTGACCGGACCACCGAACTGCGGCAGTACCGGGTCGGCACCCCGACCGGGGAATACGACGCGACCCGGTACACCCACACCCCGCGGGGTGACCTGGCGACCGTGACCAGCGCGCTGGGCAGGGTCTGGCATTACGAGTACGACCTGCGCGGCCGCGAGGTGCGGACCACCGATCCGGAGAAGGGCGTCACCGTCCTGAGTTACGACGGTGGCGACGACGTGACCTCGTCGACCGACGCCCGCGGCGAAATGGTCTCCACCGAGTACGACCTGCTGGGGCGGCAGCGCAAACGCCTGGTCAACGGCGAACTCGCCGCCGAGTGGACCTACGACACCGTCGCGAAGGGGCACCTGTCGAAGCAGGTGTCGATCTTCAACGGGCACCGGTTCAGCCGGGAGGTCTTCGCGTACAGCGACGCGTACCAGGTCATGGACGAGGAGTCGGTGATCCCGGCCGCGCCGGGCCTGGAGCGGGCCGCCGGCACCTACGTGTCGACGTACACCTTCAGGGCCGACGGCTCACCGGACCGGACG
This sequence comes from Plantactinospora sonchi, assembly GCF_036422035.1. Taxonomy (NCBI): domain Bacteria; kingdom Bacillati; phylum Actinomycetota; class Actinomycetes; order Micromonosporales; family Micromonosporaceae; genus Plantactinospora; species Plantactinospora sonchi. Next base: position 102,470 of record NZ_JAZGQK010000038.1, on the reverse strand, counting down.
AACCTGCCGAAGGTCGGCGCGCTGGAACGGGAGACGATCGCGCACACCTACGACGACGTGGGGAACGTGACCCGGCTGGTCGGCACCTCGTACCCGTCCGGGCGGAACACCGTCTACGTGGACGAGGCGACCTACTCGCCCCACGGCGAGCTGCTGAAGCGCAAGTTGGGCGTCAACGACAAGCCGCAGGCGTACCAGACGTACGTCTACGACGCGCCGACCCGGCGGTTGACCGACTTCTACTTCGACCGTGACGCGACGGTCACCAACGTCGCCGCGCTGTCCTACCGGTACGACCCGGCCGGCAACGTGTTGTCGGTGGCGAACAGGCCACAGGACAACGAGGGCGAGCCACGGCCCGGCGCCGGCGACGTCCAGTGCTTCCAGTACGACCACCTTCGTCGGCTCACCCAGGCCTGGACGCAGGGCGTGGCTGACTGTGTCGACCAGCCGGCCGCCGGCGACGTCGGCGGTGTCTCCCCCTACTGGACGTCGTACGCCTACGACCAGGCCGGCTCCCGGGATTCCGTGACCGATCGGCGCACCGGGACGGTCGCCCGGTACGGCTACGGCGAGCCCGATGCGGGGCAACCGCACGCGGTCCGCACGGTCACCACGGGCGACCGGGTCGACCACTACGACTGGGACGCCACCGGCAACCTCACCTACCGCAGGGTCGGCGGGGTCAGCGAGACGTACGACTGGAACGCGCAGGGCAAGCTCACGGAGATCAGCGGACCGGGCGGCTCCACCCGGATGATCTATGACGTCGACGGGAACCGGATCGCCCGGATCGACCCGAACGGGGCGGCGAGCGTCTTCGTCGCCGGGCACGAACTGACCGTCTCGGGCCAGGAGACGGTGTCGACCCGCTACTACGAACACGCCGGTGACACCGTCGCGTCCCGGTCGGCGAGCAGTGTCTCGGGCCTGAAGGACGTGGTCTGGCTCGGCGCCGACCAGCACGACTCCGCACACTGGGCGGTCAACTCCGTCACCCGGGTCGACACGGTCCGGTACGCCGATCCGTTCGGCAGGGTACGGGCCGGCGGCAGCGGCGGCACCTGGCCGTCCGGGCAGCGCGGGTTTGTGGACGGCATCGCGGATCCCACCGGTCTGTCCCTGCTGGGCGCACGGTTCTACGACGCGACCCTCGGTGCGTTCATCTCCGTCGACGCTCAGACCGACGAGTACGACCCGCAGCGCATGCACCCGTTCGCGTACGCGAACAACAACCCGGTCACCTTCTCGGATCCGGACGGCCTCTTCTGGGGCAAGGTCAAGAACGCGGCGAGCAGGGCGGGCAACGCGGTGGCGGGGGCCGCGAAGTCGGCGGCCAAGACGGTGGTCAACAACGCCGGTACCATCGCGGCGGTCGCCAGCACGGTCGCCGTCGTGGCGGCGGTGCTGCCGCCTCCGGCGCAGGTGGTGGCCGCCGCCGCCGGTGCGGTGGCCGCGGTGGCGGGTGCGATAGACGCCATCAAGACCTGCGCGGGCGGTGACCGCGCGGGTTGCGCGATGGGTGTGGCGGGCATGATTCCCGGGGTCCGCCAGGCCAAGACCGCTGCCCGCGGGGTGGGTGCGGCGAAGAAGGCGGTGAAGGGCGGCAAGCCCGACTCGCCCGGCTGTCCGGTGCCGAACAGCTTCCTGCCGGGCACCAGGGTTCTGATGGGGGATGGCAGCTACCGGGCCATCGAGGACATCAGGCTCGACGACGTCGTCCGTGCCTCGGATCCGGAGACCGGCGAAGAGGGTCTGCGACCGGTCACCGCCCTGATCCGCGGCGAGGGTGAGAAGCGGCTCGTCGACGTCAGTGTCGACACGGACGGGGACGGGCGATCCGACGCCACCCTCACCGCGACCGACGGGCATCCGTTCTGGTCGCCGGGCCAGCAGGACTGGGTGCGCGCGGATCGACTCAAGCCCAACGATCGCCTGCTGACACCCGACGGGGCCCGGGCCACGGTGATCGCGATCGTCGCCTACGCCGCTGTCGCGACCGTGCACAACCTCACCGTCGACGATATCCACACGTACTACGTGGACGCCGATTCGCCGATCCTGGTCCACAACTGTGGGGGTTACACCGGGAAGCACAGGACCGACGAAGAGGGTTACGTTGGGCGGCACCGGGCCGAGTACGAGCCGACGCACGAGTGGTTCCCCGGCCGGATCAAGGACCACCGGGGCGGCGCCACGCTCTTCGACAAGTGGCGCTACCGGATGAACGAGGCTGCCCGGAAGGGCAAGGAGTCGATCGAACGGGGCGACAAAGACGGCAAGAATGGGATCAAGTACGGTGAAATGGGCGGACGCATGGTGTCCAGAGGTGACGACGGAATCGTCGAGATGGGGAAGCTCATCGGTGGGATCATCGGATGGCTGATCGGTGTGATCCGCGGCTGGGGTAAGGGTTGGTGACGACCTGGGCGGCTCGTGCCGGCACGGCGGTCATCGGGACCCTGGCCGATGCGGCGGCCGCCGCCTGGCGGGCAGATCGTCGCACCGTCCGTACGCTCGACCTGGTGGTCGAGTTGGCGACCCGGCTGCCGTCGTTCGCGCACCTGCTCGGTCCGAAACTGCGGCAGCTCAGGGAGGCGGCCCACGACCCGCGACTGGACGAGTCACCGGCCGAGCCTCCGGTGAACGCACAGTCACCCCTCGACATGGAGGTCCTGGCCGTCCTCCGGGAGGCGACCTGGGACGCCCGGCGCGATCTGCGCCGGGAGGTCACCGACCCGTCCCCGTCCTGGAGTTCGGCCAGCTACTCCGCCGTACGGAAGGCGCTGGACATCGCCAGGGCCGAGCGCGTCGGGTACGCCCACGGCATGCACCTGTTCCTGGCGTTGACCGAAGACCCCGGCTGTCGGGCGATGGAGGTGCTGGCCAGCCTGGGGGTTACCGGGGATCACATCCGGCATGCCGTGCCGATCCGTTCGTCGATCGCGGCGGAGGGGTCGCCGACGGCACGCAGCGCGGATTTCCTCACCGCGGCGGGTGTGCTGACTCGTCCGGGTGAGGGGGGAGCGGCCCCCGGCCGTCTGCGCCACAGGCTGAGCCGTCTGGTGCTGCGGTCCGGTGTCGGTGTTCTGGTGCCGGTTCTGGAACAGGAGGCGGTGCGGCAGACCGTGCGTATGGGTGCTCCCGAGGTGGACAGCGTGGGTCTGCTCGCCGCGGTGCTCTCGCTCGACGAGCAGTTGCGCGCCCGGCAGCGGAGCTTCGCGCCGCCCTGGGCCGCCACCAACGCCGCCGGCGAGATCCTCGCTGGCAGCGGGCTGGACGTGGCGGCGACCACCGCACGCGCGGTGGTGCCAGCGGAGCCGGGGTCGGCGGCCGACCGGACGTACCGCTGGCGCAGCCGGCGGGGTGACCCGGTCTTCGGCGCGGACGCGGCGGCGGTCACCCGCCACGCTGTCGGTATCCGCGAGACGGGTGACGTCGGCACCAGCCACCTGCTGCTGGCCATGCTCGACAGCCCCGACTGTGCCGCGAACAGACTGCTCCGTGGCGTGATCAATATGGCGGAGGTGCGGCAGGAACTGTCGGCTCGGATGCGGTGAGGCCGGCACCCACCCCACCGGTCACGATGTCCCGGACCAGCCTGACGTGGGCGACAGCGGCCGCCGGGGACCGGGGCAGGCCGACCACCCGGCCCGGCCGGCCGGGTGGTCGGCGTCAGCCGGCTGCGGTCGGTTGGTCGTCGACAGCCGGGCGCGGCTCCGGCACGGCAGCCGACTCCTCGGGTACGAGGCCCGGGCGCGGACCGGGTACCTCCGCTGTCCCGCCCTGGCCGCTGTCGACTCCGGCCGGGCCGCTGTCGGCCCGAACCGGCGTGCCCGGCCAGGGCACGTCAGGCGAGCGGTGGTAGGTGATGCCGGCGGTGTTCCACCGGTCACCGTGCCGGGCCAGCCGGACTCGGAAGTCCGCCCAGTCGTGGGTGGACGCCGGTGACCAACCGAGTTCGGCGATGGCGGGCAGCCGGGGGAAGGTCATGAACTCGATGTCGCTGACCGAGACCACCGTCTCCGTCCACAGTGGCGCCTCGACGCCGAGCACCGCATCGGCCGGTACGCCGGCCAGATAACTGCCCGGGTCCCAGTCGTACGCGTCGCGGACCTCGACCAGTCCGGCCCAGTCCTTGCCCAGTGGCGTCGTCTCGGCGTACTTCATGTCGAGGTAGGTCCGGTTGCCGGGGGAGAGCAGCAGCTTGGCGCCCTGTGCGACGGCGGCGGCCACCACCGGGTCCTCGGTGCTGGTGCCCCAGTACTGGACGACCCGCCCCGGGCTGTGCTCCGCCACCGCGAGCTGGTGCCAGCCGAGCACCGCCTTGCCGTGCCGGGTCACGATCGGCTGGATCCGGTTCATGAAGGCGGTGTAGTCCGCCGCCTTCAGGGTGAACGCCTCGTCCCCGCCGATGTGCAGGTACGGCCCCGGGGTCAGCGCGGCGACCTCGCCGAGCACGTCGTCGATGAACTGGTACGTCCGCTCGCTGGTCACGTCGACCGAGCTGAACCCGACGTCGGTGCCGGTGTACTCCGGCGGCGGCGTTCCGCCCGGGGCCAGTTCGCCGTACGCGTTGAGTGCCGCGTTGGTGTGCCCGGGCAGGTCGATCTCCGGCACCACGGTGATGTGCCGGGCGGCGGCGTACGCGACGATCTCGGCGTACTCGGCCTTGGTGTAGTGGCCGCCGGGGCCGCCGTCGACCTCGGTGGCGCCACCGACGCTGGTCAGCCGGGGCCAGGAGTCGACCGCGATCCGCCAGCCCTGGTCGTCGGTGAGGTGCAGGTGCAGGTGGTTGAGCTTGTACCGGGCCAGGTGGTCGATGAAGCGCAGCACGTGCGGCACCGCGAAGAAGTGCCGGGCGACGTCGAGCATCGCGCCCCGGTAGGGGAACCGGGGCCGGTCCTCGATCAGTCCGCCGGGAATCCGCCACGGTCCGGGCTCACGGCGGGTGGACTCGATCCGGGCCGGCAGCAGTTGACGGAGCGTCTGCACGCCGTAGAAGAGTCCGGCCGCCGTCCGGGCCCGGACGACGACACCGGTCCTGGTCACCTCGATCCGGTATCCCTCGTCGGTGGTCCGCGGGTCGCCGGTCGGCTCCGCGCCGTCGCCTGCCACCTCGTCGCCTGCCACGTCCGGCTCGGCCAGCAGCAGGCTGATGCCGCCGGAGGTCTGGCCGGGGACGGCGTCGACCACCGGCAGCGGGTAGCCGGTGGGGCGGCGCAGCAGGTCGGCCAGGTAGCGGCCGACCGCGACCGCGCCCGGCTCGGGCGTCGTGCGGATCGTCGTGCCGGGCGTCAGCCCGTATCCCACGCCGTCGGTCGGTACGACGCGGACCGGGGCGGGCAGGACGTCGGTCAGCCGGATCGGCGTCTCGGCGCCGGGTTGAACGGGAAGCCGGGGTGGGAACGTGGTAGGTCGCACGGCAGGTCACTCCGGGGGAAGCCGCAGGGAATTTCCGGGCAAATCTCATGAAACGTACGTACGAAACTGCCGTCTGTCAAGTGTTGGTCACCCTGTGGTACGGGCGGTCCGGTCCGGTCCGGTTCGCTCGTCGACGCTCGGTCACCGCCATCCCAACGGTGCGCGATCCATGATCATTCCCTGTCGTCGATCGGCCGGAGGCACTAGGCTCGCCTGCCGGTGGGATCCGTAGCGCAGAGGTCGTCGCGCCGCCTTGCGGAGGCGGAGGACGCCGGTTCGACTCCGGCCGGTTCCCACCGCCCTCGCCCGCCGGCGCCCCGCCCGGCGCTGCTCGATCATGTTCGTGGGACCGTTCCCACGCAACCTCGCGAACACGGACAGCCTTCGCGGGTGTGCACATTGTCACCGAAAGCTCCCGCAGGCCCCCAGGGTCGCTTAACCTTCGCCCCACAGCGCCAGCGGTTGCCCTGGTACGGACGACCGTCACCGGGGTACCTGGAGAGCGGCTAAACCATCGTTCAGTGTCGAACGACGCGGGTAGGAGGCTCCGTGGCATCGCAGCAGACGGCGGACCGGAAGTACGTCTACGACTTCACCGAGGGCAACAAGGATCTGAAGGATCTCCTGGGCGGCAAGGGCGCCAACCTGGCCGAGATGACAAATCTCGGGTTGCCGGTACCGCCCGGCTTCACCATCAGCACCGAGGCCTGCCAGGCATACCTGGCCACCGGTTCCCGGCCGGCCGGACTCGCCGAGGAGATCACCGCACACCTCGGCGCGCTGGAGGAGGCGATGGGGCGCCGGCTGGGCGACCCGGACGACCCGCTGCTCGTCTCCGTCCGCTCCGGCGCCAAGTTCTCCATGCCCGGAATGATGGAGACGGTGCTCAACGTCGGCCTGAACGACACGAGCGTGGCCGGACTCGCCCGGCAGGCCGGCGGCAACCAGCGGTTCGCCTGGGACTCCTACCGTCGACTGATCCAGATGTTCGGCAAGACGGTCTGTGACGTACCGGGCGAGGAGTTCGAGCACGCGCTGGAGGAGTGCAAGCGTGCCAGGGGCACCACCGACGACCTCGACCTCGACGCGGACGACCTGCGGGCACTGGTCGGCACGTACAAGAAGATCTTCGTCAAGCACACCGGGCGGGAGTTCCCGCAACAGCCCCTCGAACAGCTCGAACTCGCCATCAACGCGGTCTTCGAGTCGTGGAACGCCGAACGGGCCGTGCTCTACCGCCGACAGGAACGGATCCCGGCCGACCTCGGCACCGCGGTCAACGTCTGCAGCATGGTCTTCGGCAACCTCGGACCGGACTCCGGCACCGGCGTCGCCTTCACCCGCGACCCGGCCAGCGGCGCCCAGGGCATCTACGGCGACTACCTGGCCAATGCGCAGGGCGAGGACGTGGTCGCCGGCATCCGCAACACCGTACCGCTGCAACAGCTCGAAGAACTGAACAAGCCGGCGTACGACGAACTGCTCGCCATCATGGCCCGGCTGGAGGAGCACTACCGGGACCTGTGCGACATCGAGTTCACCATCGAACGCGGCAAGCTGTGGATGCTGCAGACCCGGGTCGGCAAGCGGACCGCCGCCGCCGCGTTCGTGATCGCCGCCCAACTCGTCGACGAAGGACTGATCGACCTCGACGAGGCGCTGCACCGGGTCAACGGCGACCAGCTGGCCCAGCTGATGTTCCCCCGGTTCAAGCTCAGCGACGACCTGCGGCCGGTGGCCCAGGGCATCGGTGCCTCGCCCGGCGCGGCGGTCGGCAAGGTGGTCTTCGAGGGCCAGCGGGCCGTGGAGTTGGCCAACGCCGGTGAGGCGGTCATCCTGGTCCGCCGGGAGACCAATCCGGACGACCTGCCGGGCATGATCGCCGCCCGGGGCATCCTCACCTCACGCGGCGGGAAGACCAGCCACGCCGCCGTGGTCGCCCGGGGCATGGGCAAGACCTGTGTCTGCGGCGCCGACGCGCTCGACGTCAACGTCCGGGACCGGAACTTCACCGTGGCCGGACAGACCGTCGAGGAAGGGGACGTGGTCTCCATCGACGGCACCACCGGCCGGATCTACCTCGGCGAGGTGCCGGTCTGGCCCTCCGAGGTGGTGCGCTACTTCGAGGGTGAACTGGACCCGGAGCGGGCCGACGATCCACTGGTGACCGCCGTACACCGGATCATGTCGCACGCCGACGCCCAGCGCCGGCTGGGGATCCGGGCGAACGCCGACACGGGTGAGGACGCGGCCCGGGCCCGCCGGTTCGGTGCCGAGGGGATCGGCCTGTGCCGCACCGAGCACATGTTCCTCGGCGACCGGCGGGAACTGGTCGAGCGGCTGATCTTGGCCGCCACCGACACCGACCGGGAGGCCGCGCTCGCCGAACTGCTGCCGCTGCAGCGGGCCGACTTCGCGGAGATCTTCCGGGCGATGGACGGGCAGCCGGTGACGGTACGACTGATCGACCCGCCGCTGCACGAGTTCCTGCCCTCGCTGGAGGAACTGGCGGTGCACGTGGCGGTCGCCCACGAGCGCGGCGAGGACGCGGCCCGGGACGAGCAACTGCTCAGCGCGGTACGCCGGATGCACGAACAGAACCCGATGTTGGGCCTGCGCGGCGTACGGCTCGGCCTGGTCATCCCCGGCCTGTTCGCGATGCAGGTCCGGGCGATCGTCGAGGCGGCGGTGGAGTGCGCCCGGGCCGGCGGGAGCCCGAAGCCGGAGATCATGGTGCCGCTCGTCGGCGCCGTGCAGGAACTGGAGACGGTACGTACCGAAGCCGAGAAGATCATCGCGGAGGTGACCCGGGAACAGGCCGTCGAGGTGCTGATCGGCACGATGATCGAGGTCCCCCGGGCGGCGCTCACCGCCGGCCAGATCGCCGAGGCGGCCGAGTTCTTCTCCTTCGGCACCAACGACCTGACCCAGATGGCCTGGGGATTCTCCCGTGACGACGTCGAGGGCGCGTTCTTCTGGCGCTACCTCGAACTGGGCATCTTCGGCATCTCGCCGTTCGAGTCGATCGACGCCGACGGGGTCGGGCGGCTGGTCCGGATCGCCTCCGAGGAGGGACGGGCGGCCCGACCCGGGCTCAAGCTCGGGGTCTGCGGCGAGCACGGCGGCGACCCGGAGTCGGTGCACTTCTTCCACTCCGTCGGCCTCGACTACGTCTCCTGCTCGCCGTTCCGGGTACCGGTGGCCCGGCTGGAGGCCGGTCGGGCGGTGATCAGCTCGGCCGGTTCCGACAGCCGCTGACCGGGTCGCGGGCCGGCCGGTGGCGGCCGGCGCACGACGACCGACGGTGACGCGGACTCGGGCGGCGCCTCACTCCCGACCGGGGGAGCGCCAGCCGCCCGACTCCGACCACAGCCCGGCCGGCAACGTCGCCATCGGCGTACGGGTGGCGAGCGGTGCCGCCGGGTCGTTGGTCGGCGGGATCGCCGTGGCCACGGTCGGCCGACGTACGGCGTCCCAGAGCGCGCCGAGCCGCTGGGCGGCCGGCCGGGCCTCGGCGTGCAGCCGGGCCAGGTCGGCCGCCGTACCGGTGATCGCGGTCAGGATCGCCTCGGCGCCGGCCGGATAGGTCACCACGTACCCCTCGGCGCAGCGGACCACCGACTCGGCCAACGGGCCGTGCCCGGCGAGGCGGGCGAGCCGGTCGGCGATGCCGAGGTTCGCCGCGGAAAGCGCGGCCAGGTGGTGCGGGTCGCCGCCGGGCAGGTCGCCGGCGACCAGGAGGCCGTCGACGGCGGCCAGGACCGCCCCCGACATCTCCGGTACCGCACGGCGCAGCCGGTGCAGTTCGGCCAGCAGGGCGGCATCAGCGTTCACTGGTCTCTCCTTCGGGTGTCGGTCCGGTGCCGCTGAGCGTGGAACGTGCCGGCGGTCGGGAACCTGCCGGCGGAGACGCGGACCGGTCGTCCGTGCCGGCGGACGCCCTGCCCGCTGATATGGGCCGACGTCGTTGGCTGGTCACCTTCCGCCTCCGGCACGTTACACCCGGCCATGGCCGGTCAGGGGGCCGGTGACCACCGGCGATCGTTCGGCGACTCTCGGCTGTTCGGTGGTTGTGGGCCGGCGGCAGCGCGCGATCGGCGGGAGTGTCGGGCTCCGGTTGGCTCTCCGGTCTCGGCGGCCAGGCGTAACCTGAGCGGCACGCGAACCCTGTTTCCCTCGTGACGGAGGTTTGGCCGATGGGCAGCGTGTGGGAAAACCTGGTGGTCGACGCGGCCGATCCGGCCCGCCTCGCACGCTGGTGGGCCGAAGCCCTCGGCTACCAGATCGTCAACGAGCTGCCCGACGAGGTGGAGATCCGCCGCGCCCCGGACGTGCTGCCCGCCCTGGTCTTCGTACCGGTGGCGGAGCACAAGGAGACCAAGAACCGGCTGCACATCGACCTCCGGCCGACAGACCGTGAGGCCGAGGTCGAACGACTGGTCGACATGGGTGCCCGACACGTCGACGTCGGTCAGTCGTCCGACGTCACCTGGACCGTGCTGGCCGACCCGGAGGGCAACGAGTTCTGTGTGCTCGCGCAGCGGAGCTGACCGGCGGGGCCGATGACGACGCTCGGCACGGACCGGTGAGCACTCTCGGCACGGTCGGCCGGCCCGGGCACGACCCGGACCACGACGCGGAACGCCGGGTGGTGGAGGCGCCGAAGGACACCGGCTACGGACGCAGCCCGTACCAGCGGGACCGGGCCAGGGTCCTGCACTCGGCGGCGTTCCGGCGACTCGCCGCCAAGACCCAGGTGCACACCGCCGGCACCGACGACTTTCTGCGTACCCGGCTCACCCACTCGTTGGAGGTCGCCCAGATCGCCCGCGAGATGGGCGGCCGGCTCGGCTGTGACCCCGACATCGTCGACGTGGCCGGGCTCGCCCACGACCTCGGACACCCGCCGTTCGGACACAACGGCGAGGACGCGCTGGACGTACTGGCCGCCGGGTGTGGCGGCTTCGAGGGCAATGCCCAGACGCTGCGGGTACTGACCCGGCTGGAAGCCAAGGTGTACGGGTCGGACGGCACCTCCGTCGGCCTCAACCTGACCCGGGCCACGCTCGACGCCGTCTGCAAGTACCCCTGGCCCCGGCGGGCCGGCCGGCGCAAGTTCGGGGTGTACACCGACGACCTCGACACCTTCGCCTGGCTGCGCCGGGGTGCCCCGGACGGCGAGGTCCGCTGCCTGGAGGCACAGGTGATGGACTGGGCCGACGACGTGGCGTACTCGGTGCACGACGTCGAGGACGGCATCCACGGCGGATACCTGCGGCTGTTGCCGCTGCGCGCCGACGCCGACGAGCGGGCGGCGCTCTGCGCCGACGTGGCCGGGCGCTACTCGCCCGAGTCCGCCGACTACCTGTCCGAGGTACTGGCGGACCTGCTCGACGACCCGCTGCTGGCCCCGCTGGCCGGCTACGACGGCAGTCACCGGTCGCTGGCCGCGCTCAAGGCGACCACCAGCGTGCTGACCGGCCGGTTTGTCGCCTCGGCGGTCACCGCCACCCAGCAGCGGTACGGCGTCGGACCGCTGCACCGCTACGCCGCCGAGCTGGTGGTACCACGGCGGATCCGCGCCGAGTGCGCCCTGCTCAAGGGAATGGCCCTGCGGTACGTCATGCGCCGCCCCGGCGCCGAGAGCTGGTACGCCCGCCAGCGCGAGATCCTGACCGAGCTGGTCGGGGCGCTGGCCGTCCGGGCACCGGACGCGCTCGACCCCGTCTTCGCGCCGCTCTGGAGGGCGGCGCCGGACGACAACACCCGGCTGCGGGTGCTGGTCGACCAGGTCGCCTCGCTGACCGACCCGGCCGCGGTCGCCTGGCACCAACGCCTCACCGTCGGCTGATCCCCTGATCCCCTGATCCCCGCGACCGTCGGCTGATCCGCGCCGCCCGCCGCCGGCTCGCCCCCCCGGCCACCCGGCGCCGGCTGGACCGTCCGGTGGCAACGACCGCCGGCAGGCACCGGCGTTAAGAAGGGGCCCTTCCCATACAGAAAGCGTTAGGAAGGGCCCCTTCCGTTCAGCGTTGCTGGCGCCAGTCGGAGTTGCTGCCGTCCAGGCCGAGGATGACCTGGTCGAAGAGGTTGCCGTCGTTGTCGTCGGTGTAGCAGACGGTCAACTCGCCCCAGGGCGAGACGGCGACGGCGAGCTGTTCCTGCCGTCCGGTGGTGGTCTGCCCGACCACCCTGGCAGCGAGCCGGCCGGTGAACGTACCGTCCGGGTTGACGCCGCGCAGCGCGACGTCCTGACCGCCGACCGTCCAGCCGACCACCACGTTCGCCTGGTCGTCGAGACCGACCACCGGATCGCCGGCACCGGTGACCGCCTCGACCTCGGCATGTCGGGCCACGGCCGCACTCGTGAACGACCGCAGCCAGACGCCCGGACCGCCGGTGTGGTCGGACTCCCAGGCGACGACGAAGTCGCCGGTGAAGTTCGCCGAGACCGCCGGATGCCACTGCTGGCCGCCGGTGGCCGAGTTCGCGACCCGGCGGGACAGGTTGACCGCACCGTCGCCCCGGGCCAGCCGGGTCAGCCCGACGTTGTAGACGCCGTTGGCGTCGGCGTCCTCGTCCCAGACCACCAGCGCGTCACCGGAGGCCGAGACCGCCACGTCCGGGCGGTGGTGCTCGCCGGTCGACTGGCTGGCCGCCACCTCGTACGCCTTGCTGGCCGCACCGGTGTAGCCGGCGGCCCGGACGGTGGCCGGACCGGTGTCCTGGACGTCCTCCCACGCCACGGTGAACGCCACCGCCGTCGGGTTGCCCGGTACGCCGTCCGGGTCCACCGCCACCGTCGGCCAGAGCTGCTGGCCCGCGGTGGCGGCGTTCGCCCGCCCGGAGGCGAGCACCGATCCGGTGGGGGAGAGGACCCGGTACGGGATGTTGTAGTAACCGTTGCCGTCGGGGTCGTCCGCCCAGACCACCACGACGTTGCCCCGGTCGTCGATGCCGACGTCCGGTGTCACGTGCTTCCAGTCGGTGCCGGCGGTGCCGCCGGCGGAGAGTTTCAGTTCGTACACCGGCGCGCCGTTGCTGAACACCCGCAGGTAGATCTCGGAGTGGACGTCGTCCTCCGGGGCCGTCGAGTCCCGGTCGTCCTCCCAGACGACGGCGACCCGGCCGTTGCGGTTGGAGGCGATCGCCGGCACGTCCTGGTCTCCGGTGGCCGCGCTGTTCGCGGTGAGCCAGGTGACCGGAACCGCCGCGGCGACCATCCGCTGCGGCGGCACGGTGGGTCCGGGAACCGCGAGCAGGGACGCGGCGAGCAGTGTGCTGATCGTGGACATCCGCGGCGTCTCCTAACCGGCCTGCAGGCCGGGCTGGCCGTCGACGATGACAAAGGAACCCACGGTGGAGACCGGGGCGCCGTGTTCGGTGACGCTGGCCACCGCCCGGAAGTCGGCCCGCAGTTCGGTCCGGCCGATGGTCGTACGGACGTAGCCACGGCGGTTGGAGAAGAACCTGAGGTGCGGGTTGGACGAACCGTTCGGGATGGCGGTCTCCGCCGACCCGTTCCCGCCGGAGGAGACCGAGGTGCAGACCAGTTCCGTGCCGATGGTGGCCGAGGACGGGTTCGCGTAGTCGGCCTTCAGGTTGTTCGCCCACGCCTGGTGCACGTCGCCGGTCAGCACCACCGGGTTGCGTACGCCGCGCTCGACCCAGCCCTGCTGGATCCGGGACCGGGAGGCCCGGTAGCCGTCCCAGGCGTCCATGTTGGCCGCACCGGAGGCGTTGAGCTGGCGGGCGAAGAAGATCTGCTGGCCGATGACGTCCCAGGTGCCGTAACGCTGGGCCAGGCCGTCGAGCAGCCAGGTCTCCTGGGCGGTGCCGGTGACGGTCCGGGCGGCGAGGTCGGCGTCGGCGCAGACCTTCCAGCCGTCCCCGCAGGCCTGGTCGTCCCGGAACTGCCGGGTGTCGAGCATGTGGAACGTGGCCAGCCGACCCCAGCGGATCCGCCGGTACAGCGGGATGCTGTTGCCGTTCGGCGCGGCACTCGGCCGCAACGGCAGGTTCTCGTAGTAGGCGCGGTAGGCGGCGGTGCGCCGGGCGGTCCACTGGGCGGCGGTCAGCGTCGGGCTGCTGTCCGCGCGCACCATGTTGGCGTAGTTGTTCTCCACCTCGTGGTCGTCCGGTACGACCAGCCAGGGCGCGGCCGCGTGGGCCGCCTGCAGGTCCGGGTCGGACTTGTACTGTCCGTAGCGCCGCCGGTAGTCGGCCAGCGTGACGATCTCGCCGCCGACGTGCTCCCGGACCGAACCGGTCGAGGTCGCGTCCTCGTAGAGGTAGTCACCCAGGTGCAGGACCAGCCCCGGGTTCTCCTCGGCCAGCCGTCGGTACGCGGTGTAGTAGCCGGCCTCGTAGTGCGCGCACGAGGCGAACGCCATCACCAGGTCCCGGCCGAAGCTGCCGGCCGCCGGCGCGGTCCGGGTACGCCCGACCGGTGAGATGTGCCCCTGGGCCCGGAACCGGTAGAAGTAGTCGGTGTCGGGGGCGAGACCGCCCGGGACGACGTGCACCGAGTGGGCGTCGGCGTAGCGGGCGGTCACCGAGCCCGAGGCGACCAGCGAGCTGAACCGCTCGTCGGCCGACACCTGCCACTCGACGGTCACGTCGGCGTTGGCCATCCCGCCCTGACCGTCGGCGTTCAACGGTGCCGGCGCCAGCCGGGTCCACAGCACGACGCTGTCCGGGGCCGGATCACCCGAGGCGACGCCCAGTTTGAAGGGGTACGGCGGGGCGGCCAGGGCCGCCCGTCCGGTGGCCGCGACGACGCCCACGGCGCCGAGGCCGCCGAGGACGAAGATGCGGCGGTGGAGTTTCCTCATGGCCGGTAACCCTGCGGGCCGTGCGTGAACTGTGTACGCCTCGGCACGGAATCGACGGTGACGGGCGGCTGTCGATCGAATCGGGGCGATCGTGCCCGCCCGTCCCGGTCGTCCCCGCCCCGATTGGGCGATCATGGCCGCACGTCCGCCCCGCAGGTGTAACCCTCCTTGATAGGACGGCGTCGTCGACAGGGAGCTGGAGCGTGCCCATGAACCCCAGGACATTCGTGGTGGACGGCGGGACGAGCGGCCTCGGTCTGGAGGTGGCCCGACTCCTCGCCGCCGACCACCGGGTGGTGATCATCGGCAACGTACCCGCGGAGGTCTCCCAGGCGCGGGACGAGCTCGGCTGCGACGGCATCGTCTGCGACGTCTCCCAGCCCGACCAGGTCCGGGACACGCTGGCGGAGGTCACCGTCCGGTACGGCCCGATCGACGGCCTGGCCCACTGCGCCGCGATGTGGGCCGGCGGCGCCCTGGAGGACCTCGCGCCGGAGATGGTCCGTCGGGCGATCGAGGTGAACGTGCTCGGCACCACCATCCTGCTGCGCGAGACGCTGATCCGGATGCGAGAGCAGGGGTACGGCAACATCGTCTACGTCAGCGCGCTGGCCACCGACGTCCCCCGCCCGGGGATCCCGCTCTACCGGGCGACGAAGAGTTTCGGTACCAGTCTGGTCGAGTCGCTCGCGGAGGCGCAGGGGACGAACAGCATCAAGGTCATGGAGATCCACCCCGGTCCGATGCACACCCGGCTCCAGGAGCGGGTCGGCGCCGACTTCCTCGACACCGTCTTCGCGCTCCCCGAGCAGGTGGCGGCCGAGGTCGTACGGCTGCTCCTGCTCACCGCCGACGACCTCTACGTCTCCGGCCAGAGGGTGCTGCGCGCCGACGGACGCTGGTAACGGACACCGATGGTCAGCGCCGGACCGGCCTCCGCCGAGCCGCCACCCTCAGCGCTCGCGCCGCTGAAGGTGGCGGCGTACCGGAACCTGTGGGTGGCGATGCTGGTCGCCAACATCGGCACCTGGATGCAGACCGTCGGTGCCCAGTGGCTCCTGATCGAGCAGCCGAACGCCTCCACCCTGGTCTCCCTGGTACAGACCGCGAGCATGCTGCCGATCCTGCTGCTCGCACTCCCGGCCGGGGCGCTCGCCGACACCCTCGACCGGCGGCGGCTGCTGATCGCCGTGCAGTTCTTTGTCGTCGCGGTCGGGGTGGCGCTCACCCTGCTGACCGCCGCCGCCCGGATGCCACCGGCGCTGCTGCTCCTGCTCACCTTCGCCTTCGGGGTCGGGCAGGCGCTGACCCTGCCGGCCTGGGCCGCGGTCATCCCGGACCTGGTCCCGCGCCGGCTGCTGCAGTCCGCCTCCGGGCTCGGCTCGATCAGCGTGAACGCGGCCCGTTCGGTCGGGCCGGCGCTGGCCGGACTGCTGATCGCCTGGACCGGCGTACCGCTGGTTTTCGCCCTCAACACCCTGGCCTTCCTCTTCTTCGCGTTCGTCCTGATCCGCTGGCGGCCCGGCAAGGCCCGGTCGGTGGAGGTACCGGAGCGGTTCACCGCCGCGCTGCGGGCCGGCGGCCGGTACGTCCGGCACTCGCCGATCGTGCAGCGGCTGCTGCTGCGGGCCCTGCTCTTCCTGATCCCCGGCAGCGCGCTCTGGGCGCTGCTGCCGCTCGTCGCCAACCAGGAACTCGGACTCGGCTCCGGCGGGTACGGCGTCCTGCTGGCGGCGCTCGGTGTCGGCGCGGTCATCGGCGGGCTGGTGCTGCCCTGGGTCCGGTCCCGGCTCTCCCCGAACCAGTTCCTGCTGATCGCCGGGGTGACATACGGGATCGCCATGCTCGTGGTGGTGCTGGTCAAGATCGAGGCGGTGGTGCTGATCGCCCTGGTACCGGCCGGCCTGGCCTGGGTGACGGTGCTGTCCAACCTCAACGCCGAGATGCAGCTGTTCCTCCCCGGCTGGGTACGCGCCCGCGGCCTCGCCGTCTACCAGGTCGTCTTCGCCGGTGGCCAGGCGATCGGCGCACTGGCCTGGGGTGTCGTCGCGGACACGACCAGTCTGCTGCTCGCCAACCTGATCGCCGGCCTGCTGATGGTCGCCGGTGCCTTCACCGTACGGATCTGGCCGCTGCCGGACCTGCGGGCCGTCGAGAAGGACCCGGCGACGCACTGGCCGGAACTCGACCTGGTGGACGACCCGGACCCGAGCATCGGTCCGGTGGTGGTGATCCTGACCTACACCGTCCGGGAGGAACAGCGGGAGCATTTCGTCTCCGCGATGGAGGACGTCCGGGCCGCCCGGCAACGTACCGGTGCGCTGCGCTGGGGTCTCTACCGGGAGGGTGAGACGGCGGACCGCTACCACGAGGTCTACGAGCTGGCCTCCTGGGACGAGCACCTCCGCCAGCACGGCGGCCGGCTGACCAAGGCCGACCAGGCCGCCGAGTTGCGCGCGCTGAGACACGTCGAGGGTGAGCCGGAGGTCAGCCACCTGCTGCCCGCCGAAGCCGGCCCCTAGGTGCTGTCCGGAGGCCGACCGGACCGGTGGTGCAGTTCCGGTCGACGATGAGAACATGGGAGACTGTCGATGTCTACGCGCGGGTGGGACACGCGAATCAGCGCCGCTGGCGGGCTCCGGCGGTGCCGCCGCGACGTCCGTTCCTGCCCGAAAGGTGTCCCATGCCCGTCATTCCCGTACGCCGTTGGTCCGGTGCCGTCGGTGCGCTCGTCCTCGCCACCGTCGCGATCGTCGCCCCCGCCGGGCCGGCCCGGGCCGCCGTCGGCTGCGCGGTCGACTACACCGCGACCATCGGCAGTCACACCGGAGTGAACACCCCGCCGACCAACTGGCGGGTCAACGGGGTGGCCTGCGTGACCGACGGCGAACCTCCGACGGTGATCGCCGATCCCACCTCGGACTCCGTCCCGGAGGGCACCGGCGCCGGGTTCCGGGTACGCCTGAGCCACCCGCCGGCCGAGGCCGCCTATCTCGGGATGACGATGCGGGGCACCGGTGGCTGGGTCAGCCAGCCGGTGATGCTCCGGTTCACCCCGACGAACTGGAGCAGTTGGCAGGGCTTCGCGGTGGGGAGCGTGCAGGACGCGAACACGGTCGACGACGTCGTCGTCTTC
The DNA here is from genome assembly GCF_036422035.1 of Plantactinospora sonchi. Classification (NCBI taxonomy): domain Bacteria; kingdom Bacillati; phylum Actinomycetota; class Actinomycetes; order Micromonosporales; family Micromonosporaceae; genus Plantactinospora; species Plantactinospora sonchi. The sequence continues at coordinate 85,076 of NZ_JAZGQK010000038.1, read as the reverse complement.
ACCCTCAGCTTCCCGGGTTACCTCTCCGACACCGTCACCTTCACCCAGATCGACGACGACTAGGTGCGCTCGCGCGGATCCTGGCCGTCGGGAACTCAGGATTCGACGCTCGGCCGGGGACCGATCGGCTCGCGGACCAGGGCGCCGTCGAGATAGCAGTACCGCCAGTCCTCGTGCGGCTCGATGGAGCGGATCAGCGGATGCCCGGTCTCCTCGAAGTGCGCGGTCGCGTGCTTGTTCACCGAGTCGTCGCAGCAGGCGACCTCACCGCAGGTCAGGCACATCCGCAGGTGGACCCAGTCGTCCCCGGACTCCACGCACTGCGGGCACACGTCGGTGTCGGTCTCGGTGATCTGGATCCGGTCGAAGTGCGGGCAGGCGGTGCTCGTCGTCTCCTCGCGGACGTACCGCCAACGGTGCCGGAGCAGCTGGTCCGGGATGAACCGGGCGAGGTAGCGGGACTGCGCCGCGAACATCGGGCTGAGCACCGCGAGGATCAGCACGTACAGCGCGACGAACGGCCCGATCCGGGGGCTCAGCCCGGCGCCGAGCGCCAGGGTGGCGAGGATCAGCGAGAACTCGCCCCGGCCGAGCACGGTCAACCCGACGTTCGCCGCGCCCCGCTGGTTGAAGCCGAACAGCGAGGCGGTGATCAGCCCGGAGCCGACGTTGACCACGAGGGTGATCAGCACCGCGATCACCACCGGCACGGCCACGGTGCCGAACGCGCCCACGTCGATGCTCAGCCCGAAGCCGACGAAGAAGACCGCGGCGAAGACGTCCCGCAGCGGCAGTACCAGCCGTTCCACCCGTTCCCGTACGGCGGTCCGGGCGACCACGAGCCCGATCATCAGCGCGCCGATCGCGTCCGAGACGCCGACCTCGGCGGAGAGCCCGGCGACCAGGACAACCAGGCCGACCATCAGGATCGCCAGCAGTTCGTCCTCGTGGCTGCCGATCAGCCAGCCGATGGCCCGGGCGCCGAACCGGGCCACCAGGACCAGCAGCAGCAGGTAGCCGAAGCTCATGCCGATGTGCATGGCGATGTCCGCCGGTGAGGTGGCCCCGGCCAGGATGGGGGAGAGCAGCGCCAGGTAGAAGGCGAGGAACAGGTCCTCGATCACGATGATGCCGAGGATGATCGGTGTCTCGGCGTTCGCCAGTCGGCGCAGCTCGATCAGCAGTTTGGTGGCGATCGCCGACGACGAGATCCCCAGCGCGCCGGCGATCACGAAGGCTTCCGGGGTGCCCCAGCCGAGGGCGAAACCGAACCCGAGTCCCGCACCGACGTTCAGCCCGATGGAGCAGGCGGCGGCGATGAAGAGTCGTCGCCCGCTGCCGAAGACCTGCTGGACGGGGAACTCGACACCGAGGTTGAACAGCAGCAGGACCAGCCCGACGGAGGCGAGCAGGGCGAGGTCCTCGGGATGGGCGACCAGGACCGGCCCGGGGGTGGCCGGGCCGAGCAGGATGCCGGTGAGCATGTAGAACGGGACACTGGGCAGGCCCACCCGTCGTCCGGCGCGGGCGAGCAGCCCGGCGGCCAGGACGAGGGCGCCGAAGCCGATGAGGTCAGCGTGCACGGCGCTCAGGCGAAGAACGTGCCGGAGAGTACGGCGCCGACCTTGCGGGCCTGCTCCTCGCTGAACTCGATGACCGCCGCCGGCTCGTCCGAGCGGCTGTTGAAGACGTAGAGGTCGCGGGTGCCGTCCCGGCGTACCACCACGGAGATCCGGTCGCCGCCGTGGCCGAGGTCGATGTCGAACCGCTTGCCGATGCCCGGCAACTCCTGTACGCGTACGCCCTGGCCCATGACCTCTCCCCAGAAGCTGATCTCGTCGACTGTCGGACGGTGGCGGTCCGTGGCACCCACAGCCTAGTCACGGCGGCGAAAAGGAGAAGGCCCCCGACCCGTACGCGGGTGACCTGGGCCTCCCCGGGCGACGCCCGGCGGTCGATGAGGCTAGCCTAAGCTAATGGCGGAGGGTAGGGACGGAACGCGGGTCAGGTACGCCACCGTGCTGCGGACCAGCTGGATCACGCCACACATGATCCGGGTGGTGCTGGGTGGGGACGGGCTGGCGGAGTTCGCCGCCGACAGGTACACCGACCACTACGTCAAGCTGATCTTCCCGCCGCCGGGCGTCGAGTACCCGGTGCCCTGCGACCTGGACCTGATCCGGCGTGAACTGCCCCGGCACCAGTGGCCACGGCTGCGCACCTACACCGTCCGATTCTGGGACCCGGCCGCCAGGGAGCTGACCCTGGACTTCGTCTACCACGGTGACGAGGGCCTCGCCGGCCCGTGGGCGGCCGGTGCCCGGCCGGGCGACCAGGTGATGTTCCGGGGCCCCGGTGGCGGCTACGCCCCGAGCCCGGCCGCCGACTGGCACCTGCTGGTCGGCGACGAGAGCGCCCTGCCGGCGATCGGCGCGGCCCTGGAACGACTGCCCCGCGACGCGCCGGCCCGGGTCTTCGTCGAGGTGTCCGACCCGGCCGAGGAGCAGGAGCTGACCACCACCGGGGCGGCCGAGATCGTCTGGGTGCACCGGAGGCGTCGGACGGTCGGCGAGGCCCTGGTCGAGGCGGTCCGGGCGATGGACCCGCCCCCCGGCGCCGTGCACGCCTTCGTGCACGGCGAGGCGCAGTTCGTCCGGGAGCTGCGCCGGCTGCTCCGCGTCGACCTGCGGGTACCGAAGGAGATGCTCTCCATCTCCGGCTACTGGCGGCGGGGCCACGACGACGAGAGCTGGCGTGCCGTCAAGGCCGATTGGAACCGTCGGCTGGAGGAAGAGGAGGCGGCGGTCCTTCCCGTCGGGTGACGCCGGCCGCCGGCGCTCACCCGGTGTTCGGAACAGTTCGGAACAGCCGGGCGGTCTTGTTCGCCCGGCGCCGGATCTGGTGGAGTGGAACGAGGTAGGCCCCGGAACTGAGGACTACTCATGAGCCCACTCGCCGCGCCGGCCGCAGCGTTCCGCCGTACGGCCCCGTCCCGCGGAAACCCCGATGTTTGAAGCACTCGGCCTCGACCCGACGACCGAGTCGGTGTACTTGGCGATGCTGGAACTGCCCGAGGCGAACCTGGAGGACCTGGCCCGGCATCTCGACCTCGGCCGGGCGCAGCTGCTCGACGCGCTGGACGAACTGGCCCGGATGTCGTTGCTGCACCGTCCGCTGGCCGGCCCCGAGCCGGTCCGGCTGGTCGACCCGGAGGTCGGCCTGGCGGCGCTGCTCGCCCGCCAGCAGGCCGAGGTGGCCCGACGCCACCAGGAACTCGAGGAGAGCAGGGCGGCCTTCTCGACCCTGCTCGCCGCCCGTGCCGAGCAACAGCCGAAGCTCGCCGAGCCGGGGGTGGAACGGCTGGTCGGAATCGAGGCCATCCGTTCCCGGCTCCAGGAACTGGCCGAGACCTGCACGTGGGAAGCCTGCTCGTTCATGCCCGGCGGTGCCCAGTCCGCATCGAGCCTGGCCGCCAGCCGCCCCCTCGACGCGGACGCGATCAACCGGGGCGTCCGGCTGCGTACCGTCTACCAGGACAGTGTCCGCAACGACCCGGCCACCCGGGACTACGCGCAGTGGCTCGGCGAACTCGGCAGTGAGGTCCGGACCGCGCCGACCCTGCCGCTGCGCATGCTGATCGTCGACCGCCGGTACGCACTGGTGCCGGTCAACACCGACAACAGTGGCGCGATGGCGCTGATGATCTCCGGCACCGGCATCGTCAGTGCGCTGTTCGCGCTCTTCAACGGCATCTGGAAGGACGCCACCCCGTTCGGGGCGCCCCGGCGTCGCGACGACAACGGCCTGTCGACGCAGGAGAAGCAGGTGCTGCGGCTGCTCGGTGAGGGCCACACCGACGAGGTCATCGCCCGCCGGCTCGGCATCTCGGTGCGTACCGCCCGTCGGGTCGCCGCCAACCTGCTCAACCGACTCGGCGCCCGGAGCCGGTTCCAGGCGGGCGTACTGGCCGTCGCCCGCTCCTGGATCGACCCCACCGAGGTCGAGTGAGCCGGTCGCCGTCGGGTGAACCGGTGGCCGTCGGGTGTCACAGCGTCCGGATGGAGAGGATCCGCCACCGCCTGGCGGCGGGCACGGTCGCCATGGTCCGCCGGGCGAGCTGCCCGGCCAGCTGGACCGCCGAGGCCCGGTCGACCGCCTGCAGGTACAGCGAGAGCACGGCCTGGCCGGCGTCGACGCCGACGTGGACGTGCTGGAGGCGACCCGAGCGGGCCGGGGGGGCCCCCCCCCCCCCGCGCGGGGGGGGGGGGGCGCCCCCCCCGCGGGGGGGGGCGCCCGCGACCACCACCAGGTACATCTGACCAGCCTCCGCCGACGTGGTCGTGCCGGACGTCGCAGCGGGATCAGCGCGTCGGGGCGGGGAGGTCCCAGCCGAAGCCCCCACCGTTGTCGTCGCCGGCCCCGGAAGCGGTCCCGCCCGGCGTCGGGGTGTCCCAACCGAAACCGCCGCCGTTGCCGTCGCCGGCCACGGAGATCGTGCCGGGCCACTCCGGGAAATCCCGGCCGGACCCGCCGCCGTCGTAATGGCCGGCGGCCCAGACCGCGGTGCCGATAAACGCGGCGACAATTCCCGTTCTGACGGCCCTACGCATTTTCGCCTCCCGTTGATGAGTGCCTGCACACTTTTATAACCCGGTTCCGTCGGCTGTGCCCGAGTGCCGGCATGGCAAGAGGATGCAATGGCAGACATAGGACGGAAACAGGGAAGTGGCCGGTTCCTGCCACCCCCGACAGATAGCCGGAAGTGACCACTTCCGATGCGTCGACGCTCGCCGCAGGATTGGTCCAAGCAAGGCGGCCGACCGGTCGCCGAGACGGATCAAACCGTAGGAGGTTCACATGAACGAGCAGTTCCTGACGTACGTGCGTCCGGTGCTGACCGAGGTCGGCGGGTTCACCGAGCTGACCCGGATCACCAACCGGGGCGGCTACATCGACAGCCCGTGGGGCGGCTGGTGGCTCTGATCGCGAGCCCGGCCCAACCAGCCGACTCGTGAGTGTGGGATCGGCGCGGGGCGACCCGTGATCGGCACGGAGCAACCCCGCGCCGGTCCCACAGGCCGACACCGAGAAGAGGGGTGAGTCCATCATGAATCGCGTGGTTCAGCCCTACGATCCGCCCAGGCTCGTGCTGGTCGGTGATTTCACGGAGCAGACCCGCCTCGTCGGCGGCTGGATGTTCGTCGACGGCCCGTTCTACGGGGGTTGGTGGAACGGATAGCGCCGGCGGCGGTGACGATACGAAGGAGAAACCGTGGACGGACAGTCGACCTGTTACGTGTCCCCGAGGCTGGTCGAGGTCGGCGGGTTCGCCGAGCTGACCCGGTTCGGGAACACCGGCAACTACCTCGACAGCATCCTCGGCGGCTGGTGGCTCTGAACGCCGGCGCACCACCTGCCCGGTGACGCCACGACCCAGGACGACGCACCGGCCGGTGTGACCCCGTCATCGCGCGGGATCACACCGGCCGTCCGGTTTCCGCACCAGCACCGGTCGACCGGCGCGGTACACCCCCTGCGCGGAACTGGCCGCGGGTCCCCGTCCGGGACCCCGTCGTACGCCGCTGCCCGGAACCACGCCGACGTCCGTGCCGGCACCCCACTGATTCAGGAGATCGAGATGGAATTTGTGGTACTTCCCGACCATCCGGCCGCCGCCGGGATCGCCAGGCGGGTCCGTGCCGCCATCGACGACGGTGCCGTACGGATCCTCAACCACCACTCGGGGCGGCCGTGGCTCGTCGGCCGGTGGTCCGACGAGGACATCACCTGGGCCGGCCTGGGTGAGAACCGGCTGGCGCTGCTGGGCAGTGCCGGCGTGACCGCCACCCGGCTGGCGGAACTGCTGCGCGGGGTGCGTACCGGCGGCGACCTGACCGCCCTGGCGGGTGGCCTGGCCGGCGCCTTCCACCTGGTCGCCTCGCTCGGCGGTCGGGTACACGGACAGGGCACCCTCTCCAGCGCCTGCCAACTCTTCTACGGCCCGGTGGCGGGAGTCACCGTGGCGGCCGACCGGCCACAGACCCTGGCCCGGTTGACCGGTGCCGGAATCGTCGAGGAGTTGCTTCCCCTGCAGATCCTGGCCCCGTTCGGGCCGCCGTGGCCGCTCAACGACCGCTGCCTGTGGCGGGGTGTGCGGACGCTGACACCCGGACACCGCCTCGGGATCGAGGCCGACGGCACCGCCCGAACCGTGTCCTGGTGGACCCCGCCGGAGCCGGAGGTGCCGCTGGCCGAGGGGGCGGGCGTGTTGCGCGACGCGCTCGTCGCGGCCGTCGAGGCGCGTACCGCCCGGGGTGTTCCGGTCAGCGCCGACCTGTCCGGCGGGATGGACTCGACCAGCCTCTGCTATCTCATCGCCGGCCAGGGCGTCCCGTTGGTGACCTTCCACTACGACTCCGTGGACCCGTCCAGCGAGGACCGGCTCTGGGCGGCACGCTGCCTGCCGGATCTGCCGGTCACCCGCCACCTGGTGGTGCCGCCCGGCACCGGGCCCGGGATGTACGCGGAACTGGCCACCCCGGACCCCTGCCCGGACCTGGAGGCGCCGCTGTCGATGATCCGGCGCGCGACCGTCGAACACAGCGCCCGACAGGTGGCCGAGGCAGGTTCCCGGCGACACGTCATGGGACTCGGTTCGGACGAGCTCTTCCGACCCAGCCTGATGACGTTGCACGCACTCGCCCGCCGACACCCGCTGCGGTCCGTACGGCAGATCCGGGCCTTCCGCTCGATGCGGCGGTGGAGCTGGGCGACCACGGTACGCAGCCTGTCCCCGATCGAACCCTATCCGCGCTGGCTCGCCTCCCGCGCCGACCAGCTCACCACCGAGCGCCGCTGGGATGCCGAGGTCGACTGGGAGGTGGCGGCCAAGATGCCGCCCTGGGCCACCAGGGAGGCCGTCGACGCGGCCCGACGGCTGCTCCTCGACGCCGCGGCGGAACGTCCCGAGCCGCTGGCCGGGTTGCCGGTGCAGCACGAGATGATCCGGCTGAGCCAGGTGAACGGCACGATGATCCGACGGAGCAGCCGGGTCGGGGAGCAGTTCGGCGTCTCGTTCCAGGCCCCGTTCGTCGACGACCGGGTACTGGAGGCGGCCCTGTCGATCCGGCTGGCGGACCGGATGGCGGTGGGCTGGGCGAAACCGGTCCTCTCCGCCGCCCTGCGCGGGGTCGCCCCCGACGACCTGCTGGCGCGCAAGAACAAGGGTGACCACAGTCCCGAGCTCTACACCGCGTTGCGTCGCTACCGGCGTGAGCTGCGTGACCTCTGTGACGACTCGCACCTGGTCCGACTCGGCCTGGCCGACCGGGACGCGCTCGCCTCCGTCCTCTTCGGCCTGCACCCGGACGCCCGCCCGCTGATGCCGTTCGACGTGACCCTGAACTACGAGCTCTGGCTGCGCTCGCTGTCCGGGCACACCCGGGGTGACACCCCGGACTCCACCCCGGCTCCCGTCCGGGCTACCGAACTTGTCCTCGCCGAAGGAGCGGAACGATGAGTTTCTCCCTGGCCGCGTACGTGACCGCGACCGAGACCGAGCACGGTGTGGTGCTGCTCGACGAGCGCACCGGCCGGTACTGGCAGATGAACGACACCGCCGCCGTGGTGCTGCGGTGCCTGCTCGACGGCGGCAGCGTGGAGTCCGCCGTCAGTACCCTGCGGGGCCGGTTCCCCGACGCGGCGGACCAGATCATCCAGGACGTGACCGACCTGGTCGACGCCCTCCGAGCGGCGAAGGTCATGTCATGAGTGAGCGTGGCGAGCGAATCGGCTGGCGCGGTCTGGTGGCTCACGAGGGCGCCGAGCGAAGTGAGGTGACGTCGTGAGCGGGAAGGTGGTGACCATCGAGCCGTCGGTCGCCCCGCCGTGGCGGCTCCGTCCACTCGCGCTGGCTGCGGTCGGGCTGGCCAGGTTGCTCGAACGCCTGCCACCCCGACGCCTGCGCCGGGTGCTCGAACTGGCCAGCCGGGGCGCCCGTCCGGCCGACACGACCACCGCGTGGCGGGCCCGCAACGCCGTGGTCGCGGTCAGCATCCGCTGCGCCGGGCCGCGTTGCCTGCAACGGTCGATCGCCACCGTGCTGCTCTGCCGGGCCGGCGGTAGCTGGCCCGACTGGTGCACGGGGGTACGCACCCAGCCGTTCCAGGCACACGCCTGGGTCGCGGTCGACGGGGTGCCGGTCGGCGAGAACATCAACGACATCCGCTACTTCCACCGCACCATGACCGTGAAAGTTCGATCATGAACGTGACGACGACCGTTCCGCTCGCGGTACGTACCCGGGGGCTGCGCCGGACGTACGGCGAGCGGACCGCGGTGCACGGACTGGACCTGGCCGTACCCGAGGGCGAGACGTTCGGTTTCCTCGGACCGAACGGCGCCGGCAAGTCGACCACCATCGCCATGCTCTGCACGCTGCTCCGGCCCACCGCGGGCACCGCCGAGGTGGCCGGGGCGGATGTGCGGCGAACTCCGTGGGAGGTCCGCCGCCGGATCGGGGTGGTCTTCCAGGAACCGACCGTCGACCGGGACCTGACCGCCGAGGAGAACCTGCGGCTGCACGCCGAGTTGTACGGGGTGCCCCGCCGCGAGCTGCGGTCCCGGTCGCGATACCTGCTCGGGCTGCTCGGTCTGGACCGGGTGGGAACACCGGTCGGGGCCTTCTCCGGCGGGATGCGCCGTCGCCTCGAACTCGCCCGGAGCCTGATGCACCGTCCCCGGGTGCTCTTCCTCGACGAGCCGACCGTCGGCCTCGACCCGCAGAGCAGGGCGGCGATCTGGGAACACCTGCACGGGCTACGCGAACAACAGCCGGTCACCCTCTTCCTGACCACCCACCACATGGAGGAGGCCGAGCGCTGTGACCGGATCGTCGTGATGGACCAGGGGCGGGTGGTGGCCCAGGGCACCCCTCGGCAGCTGAAGGCGGAGCTGGGCGCGGATGTCGTACACCTGCGGACGGCGGACGACCGGGGGGTGGCCGCCACCCTGCGCGCGGAGGCGGGCCTGGACGTGGGGTGCGGTCCCGACGGGGTACGGGTCAGCGTCGCCGACGGCGCCGCCCTGGTGCCCCGGCTCTGTGCCGGGCTGACCACGCCGGTCTACTCGGTGACGGTGACCCGGCCCAGTCTCGACGACGTGTTCCTGCACCACACCGGCCGGACCATCCGCGACGCCGGGGCGGCCCCGGCGTCGGCCGAGGTGTCGGCGGTGACGTCGTGACCGCCGCCGTCGAACCCGCCGTCGAACCTGTCGAACCCGTTGTCCGGTCCGGCGCCGGACCGGACGGGACGGCCCGGTACCGGGCGGGTGGCACCGGGACCGTTGCGGCCGGCGGTGTCCGGCACGAACTGCGGGCCGTCGGGGTGCTCTGGCGGCGCGAACTGCTCCGACTGGCCCGCAACCGGATCCAACTGGCGCTGTTGCTGATCAATCCGCTGCTGTTCCTGGTCGTCCTCGGCACCGGCCTCGACACGATGCTGGCCGGTACGTCGGGCGGCGACTACCGGACGTACCTGTTTCCCGGGGTGCTGCTGATGGCGGTGCAGCTGCCGGCGCTGAACGCCGGGATGTCGATCGTCCGGGACCGGGAGGCCGGTTTCCTGCGCGGCATGCTGGTGGCGCCGGTCGGGCGCGGGACGATTCTGGTCGGCGCCTGTCTCGGCGGTGCGACCGCGGCCACCGCCCAGGGTGGCCTGCTGCTCGCCTTCGCCGGGCTGGCCGGCCTGCCGTACCACCCCGCGGTGTTGGCGCTGCTCCTCGCCGAGTTGGCGTTGATCGGGTTCACCATGACCGTGCTGAGCGCGTTCGCCGCCGTACTGGTGCGGCGGATGGAGACCTTCCAGATGATGCTGAGCCTGGGCATGATGCCGCTGTTCTTCCTCTCCGGGGCGCTGTTCACCGTCGGCGGCCTGCCGGGCTGGTTGACCACGCTCACCCTGGTCAACCCGCTCAGTTACGCGGTCGACGCGTTACGTCGGAGCGCCGCGCTGGCGCTGCCGCCGGAGCGGGCCCCGGCCGCGCTGGAGGTGGCCGGCTGGACTCCGCCGCTCGGTGTGGAACTCGCGGTGATGCTGCTGGTCAGCCTGCTCGCCCTGGTCGCCGCCGCCCGGCGGTTCGCCCGGACCGGCTGACGGTTGCTCGGTGGGGCGCGCCCGGGCGGGGCGGCCGCCGGCGATGGGTCGACCCGGCCGGCGGGCCGGGCGTGGGCGGTCGACGACCGGGCCGGTGCGGCGGCCTCTCCGGTGGGCACCCCTTCGGCGGTGAGATCTTCCCGGCAGGGCAGGATGTACGCCGGAGGGGGTGGGACGATGGCTGGGCGGATCCGGGACGAGGACATCGCGCTGGTCCGGGAGCGCACCTCGATCGCCGACATCATCTCCGAGACGGTCACGTTGAAGTCCGCGGGTGGCGGCAACCTGAAGGGTCTGTGCCCGTTCCACGACGAGAAGACTCCGTCGTTCACCGTGGCTCCCGCCCGGAATGTCTACTTCTGTCATGGCTGCGGAGCTGGCGGCGACGCGATCAAGTTCCTGATGGACGCCGAACACCTGAGCTTCATCGAGTCGGTCGAACGGCTCGCCGACCGGGCCAACATCCAGCTCCGGTACCTCGAGGCCGGGCCGGTGCCGGTCCGTCCGCAGCAGGGCCAGAAACAGCGGCTGGTGGCCGCGCACGCGGTCGCCGCCGAGTTCTACGCCGGTCAGCTCGGTACCGCCGGGGCCCGGCCGGCCCGCGAGTTCCTCGCCCGGCGCGGCTTCGACCGGGCCGCCGCCCAGACGTACGGCTGCGGGTTCGCCCCGGACACCTGGGACGCGTTGACCAGGCACCTGCGGCAGAAGGGCTTCACCGCCCAGGAGATGATCACCGCCGGGCTGGCCCGGGAGGCGCGGTCCGGCTCGCTGATCGACCGGTTCCGGCGCCGGCTGCTCTGGCCGATCAAGGACCTGACCGGCGACGTGATCGGGTTCGGCGCCCGGAAGCTCTTCGACGACGACGACGGCCCGAAATACCTCAACACCCCCGAGACGCCGCTCTACAAGAAGTCGCACGTGCTCTACGGCATCTCCCAGGCGAAGCGGGAAATCGCCCGGCAGGGGCGGGCGGTGATCGTCGAGGGGTACACCGACGTGATGGCCTGCCACCTGGCCGGGGTACCGACCGCGGTGGCGACCTGCGGCACCGCGTTCGGCGCCGACCACATCGGCGTACTGCGGCGGCTGCTGATGGACACCGACGCGGTGGCCGGTGAGATCATCTTCACCTTCGACGGGGACGCCGCCGGGCAGAAGGCGGCACTGCGCGCCTTCGAGGAGGACCAGCGGTTCGTCGGCCGTACCTTCATCGCGGTCAGCCCGGACAACATGGATCCGTGCGACCTGCGGCTGGCCAAGGGGGACCTGGCGGTGCGGGACCTGGTCGCCCGCCGCGAGCCGCTGGTCGACTTCGCGCTGCGTCAGGTGCTCAACCGGTACGACCTGGACACCGTCGACGGCCGGGTGGAGGCGATGCGCCGGGCGGCCCCGCTGGTGGCCAAGCTCAAGGACCGGGAGAAGCGCCCCGAGTACGTCCGGAAGCTCGCCGGCGACCTCGGGATGGAGATCGAGCCGGTGCAGCGGGCGGTCCGCAACGCCGAGAACGAGCTGCGCAACGCCGCGACGGCACCGGCCCGTGGCGACCGGCCGAGCCCGCCGACCCGGCCTGCCCCGGCCGCACCAACGGTGGACAACCCGCAGGTCATGGTGGAACGCGAGGCGTTGAAACTGGCCCTGCAGGTGCCGGTGCTGGCCGGTCCGATGTTCGACGCGCTCGCCCCGGAGGTGTACCAGCATCCGGTGCACCGGGTGGTGCGCTCGGCGGTGGAGGCGGCCGGCGGTGCGGCGTCCGCGACCGGCGGCGCGGTCTGGATCGAGGCGGTCCGGGACGCCTGTGCCGACCTGGCCGCGGTGGCGCTGGTCAGCGAACTCGCCGTCGAGCCGCTGCGGATCGACAACGAGCCCGATCCCCGGTACGTCTCGATCACGCTGTCCCGGCTGGAGTGGGGTGCGGTGACCGCCCGGATCCGGGATCTGAAGTCGAAGGTGCAGCGGATCAATCCGGCGGCGAACAAGGACGAGTACTTCGCGCTCTTCGGCGAGCTGCTCTCGCTCGAACAGCACGCGCGGGCCCTGCGTGAGCAGGCGATGGGGGGTCTGTAGCCGGTGGCACCGTTCAACCTGTTCTCCCGGCGGCGGCGGTTGCCAACCGATCGGCGGCCGGCGCTCGACCGCGACGAGCGGGTCCTCGACTGGGCCCGGGTCGGCGACGGCACGGAGACGGTGGTGGTCACCGACCGGGGGCTGTGGCTGCCCGATCGCGAGGGCCGGCTCGGTTGGCACGAGATCCACAAGGCGGTCTGGTCCGGTCGTGAGCTGGCGGTCACCCCGGCCGAGCCGGTCGGGGAGCGGGCCGACTACCGGGTGCTGGCCGACGGGGAGGTGCGGACGTACCTGCTGCTCGATCCGGGCGAGGTGCCGCACCAGGTACGCGCCCGGGTGACCCGCTCGGTGGCGTACACCGCGCATCACCGGTTGCCGGCGGGCGGGGTGCGGGTGGCGGCCCGCCGGGTGCCCGGCGTCGACGGCCTGACCTGGACGGTCCGCTACGACCCCGGCACGCCGTCCGACGACGCGGCGGTGGTCGAGGAGACCGACCAGCTGGTGTCGGTGGCCCGGACCGAAACCACGCCCGACCTCTGACCTGGCCGGTATGCCGGCCCGACCGCCGATGGCAGCGCATCCGACCGCCCGAACTGGCCGGCTGGCAGCGGACTCGACGGCCTAGTTGGCCGGCTGGCGGCGGCCCGACCGCCGAGCTGGGCGGGCTGGCGGGCCGCTCGGTCGGCGGAAACTCGGTGGGACGTGTCGGAGGTCCGGGCTAGGGTCGGGGCCGTGGCGAAGGACGGGGTGCTGATCCAGGCACGTGGGCTGGTCAAACGGTTCGGGGATTTTGTCGCGGTCGATGGGATCGACGTCGATGTCCGGGCCGGTGAGGCGTTCGGGTTTCTCGGGCCGAACGGTGCCGGCAAGAGTTCGACCATGCGCATGGTCGGCTGTGTCTCCCCGCCGACCAGCGGTGAGTTGCGGATCATGGGGATGGACCCGCGCCGGGACGGCCCGGCGATCCGCGCCCGGCTCGGCGTCTGTCCCCAGTTGGACAACCTCGATCCCGAGCTCACCGTCCAGGAGAACCTGACGACGTACGCGCGCTACTTCGGCATCCCGCGTCGGGTGGCCCGGGAACGGGCCGCCGAGTTGTTGCGGTTCGTGCAGCTCGCGGAGCGGGCCGGTAGCAAGGTGGAGCCGCTCTCCGGCGGCATGAAGCGTCGGCTGACCATCGCCCGGGCGCTGGTCAACGAACCGGACATCGTGCTGCTCGACGAGCCGACGACCGGGCTGGACCCGCAGGCCCGGCATCTGGTCTGGGAGCGGCTGTTCCGGTTGAAACAGCAGGGCGTCACGCTGGTGCTGACCACCCACTACATGGACGAGGCCGAGCAGCTCTGCGACCGGTTGGTGGTGATGGACGGTGGCCGGATCGTCGCCGAGGGGTCGCCGAGGACGTTGATCGAGCGCTACGCCACCCGTGAGGTGGTGGAGCTGCGGTTCGCCGGGGAGACGCAGGAGAGTTTCGCCGGAAAGCTGGCCGGGATCGGCGAGCGGACCGAGGTGCTGCCGGACCGGATCCTGATCTACGTGACCGACGGCGACGCGGCGGTGGCCGAGGTGCAGGCCCGGGCACTCAGCCCGGCCAGCGTGCTGGTCCGACGTGGCAGCCTGGAGGACGTCTTCCTGCACCTGACCGGCCGGACGTTGGTGGACTGAGATGGCGGTGCTGGAGCAGACCGGGGGAAGGGCTCCCCGTGCCGGGCTGGTCGGGCGGATCCCCGCGCTCGCGGTCCTCGAGTACGGACTCGTCTCCTACCGGCGGACCTGGCGGGCGGGGGCGTTCTCGTCGTTCCTGCTGCCGTTGCTGACCATGCTCGGCTTCGGGGTCGGTGTCGGGGCGTACGTCGACTCCGGGGTGGGCGGGGTCTCGTATCTCGACTTCATCGTTCCCGGCCTGATCGCCTCGACGGCGTTGCAGGTCGCGGTCGGCGAGTCGTCCTGGCCGGTGCTGGGCAGTTTCGAGTGGATCAGGACCTACTTCGCGATGGCGGCGAGCCCGTTGCGGGTCGGTGACATCCTCGGCGGGCACGTCGCCTTCGTGTTGTTCCGGGTGCTCACCAGCAGTCTGGCGTTCCTGCTGGTCGCGGCGTTGTTCGGCACGCTGCACTCGCCGTGGGCGCTGGTCGTGCCGTTGCTGGTGCTGCTGATCGGGCTGTCGATCTCGACCCCGGTCTTCGCGTACAGCGCCTCGGTCCGCAGTGACAGCTACCTGGCGCTGCTGTTCCGGTTCGCGGTCATCCCGATGACGCTCTTCGCCGGGGTCTTCTTCCCGGTCGAGTCGCTGCCGGTGGTGCTGCGCTGGCTGGCGTACGTGTCGCCGTTGTGGCACGGCGTCGACCTGTGCCGCGCCGCCGCCCTCGGTGTCGCGCCGGACTGGTCGGTGCCGGGTCACCTGCTCTATCTCGCCGCGTGGGCGGTGGCCGGCTGGCTGCTGGCCCGGGCCCGGTTCCGTCGTCGTCTGGTGGTCTGATTCGCCGCACCCGGCCGTGGCCGGCCCCGTCCGCCGCGCGTCGGCGGTGTCCGTGACGTAAGGAGAGAGGTTCCGTGGTCAGCTTCGTCCTGCCCCGGCTGGTCGGTCTCGCCGGTCCGGCCCGCCGCGCGGTCTCGGTGGCCGAGCGGAACGTCGCCGCCCTCAAGTCCGCGTACTGGATCGTGCTGATCTCCGGCTTCTTCGAGCCGATGCTCTACCTGCTCTCCATCGGGGTGGGGGTGGGCGCGCTGGTCGGCGACCTGACGCTGCCCGGCGGCGCGGTGGTGACGTACGCCGCGTTCGTGGCGCCGGCGATGCTGGCCGCCTCGGCGATGAGCGGCGCGCTGGCCGAAACGACATTCAACTTCTTCGGCAAGATGAAGTACATGAAGCTGTACGACGGGATCCTGGCCACCCCCGTGCAGCCGTTCGAGATCGCCCTCGGTGAGCTGGGCTGGGCGATGCTGCGCGGCACGCTCTACAGCGCGGTCTTCCTCGCCGTGATGGTGTGGATGGATCTGACCAGCCCGGTACGCGCGCTGCTGGGGCTGCCCGCGGCGGTGCTCGTCGGGTTCGCGTTCGGTGCGCTCGGCATGGCGATCTCCACCTTCATGCGCAGCTGGCAGGATTTCGACCTGCTCGGCTCGGTCCAGTTCACCCTCTTCCTCTTCTCCGGCACCTTCGTGCCGGCCCAGGCCTATCCGGCGGTGCTGCGGTGGGTGGTCGAGGCCAGCCCGCTCTACCGGTCGGTGGACCTGATCCGGGGCATCACCGTCGCCGGGGTCGGCTGGAGCCAGCTGGTGGATCTGCTCTACCTGCTCGGCGTGCTGGCACTGGGCCTGGTCGTGGCGGGTCGGCGGATGGGCCGGCTGCTCAACAAGTGACCCCGTCGGCGCCCGCCGCGGCGCCACCCTTCGGCGCATCCGGTACCTGAGGTGGGAACGGAATCCGGTGATTTGACCACCTTGTGTAGTTGACTGGTATCCGTACGAGGTGGCCTTCGGGTCACCGGGCGGGGTCGACGGAGGGGGTCGGGATGGCCGAGGAGCGACAGGCCGGGCGCCCGGGTCGACTCTCCCGGGCCGACTGGTTCCGGGTACTGCGGCGGACGCTGCGCGAGGCCCAGGCGGACAACATCACCGACTGGGCGGCGGCGCTGACCTACTACGGGGTGCTGGCGCTCTTTCCCGCGCTGCTGGTACTGGTCTCGGTACTGGCCCTGATCGGCGACGCGGCGGTGCGCGGGGTGCAGAACGTGATCCGGGACGTGGTCCCCGCGCAGTCGGCCCGGGACATCCTGTTGACCGGGGTGGGCCAGGTGCAGGGCAGTGGCGGTACGGCCAGCCTGGTCGCGATCCTCGGCCTGCTCGGGGCGTACTGGACGGCCTCGGGGTACGTGGGCGCGTTCATGCGGGCGGCGAACGCGATCTACGACGTGCCGGAGGGTCGGCCGCTCGGCAGGACGTTGCTCTTCCGGCTCGGGACCACCGCACTGGTCGGGTTGATGGTGCTGGTCAGCCTGGTGCTGCTGATCTTCAGTGGGAAGCTCTCGGAACAGGTCGGCCGACGACTGGGGGTCGGCTCGGCCGGGGTGACCGCCTGGGACATCGCGAAGTGGCCGGTCCTGCTGGTGCTGGTGAGTCTCACCTTCGCGGTGCTCTACTGGGCGACGCCGAACGCCCGGCAGCGTTTCCGGTGGATCAGTCCCGGTGGCCTCTTCGCGGTGCTCGCCTGGGCGGTCGTCTCCAGCGGCTTCGCCTTCTACGTGGCCAACTTCGGTTCCTACAACAAGACGTACGGGTCGCTGGCCGGGGTGATCGTCTTCCTGATCTGGCTGTGGCTGTCGAACGTGGCCATCCTGCTCGGCGCGGAACTGAGCGCCGAACTGGAGCGGGAGCGGACCGTCCGGTTGGGTGGGTCGGCCGAGCGGGAGCCGTACGTGTCGCTCCGGGACGACCGGAAGCTCCGGAAGCGGGGTCGCGGTCAGTGACCAGCCGCTTTCCTTGATCATTTACTAACTTTCGTCCGTACGGACAAAAGTTGACGTCAACTTAGCCGAAGCTCTGGACAGTCACTCCGGAAGACTCCTACTGTGTCGAGCACAACGCCCTGGCGTTGCCAGCCCGTGAACTGAGTCTGACGGAGGTGACCCGCGGTGCGCGGAACCGAAGCCCTGCACCTCCGGCTGCTCCGGCTGCTGCGCGACGAGGGTGCGATCTCCCGGGCCGAACTCGCCGACCGGCTGCAGATGCCCCGGCCCCGACTGCTCGCCGAACTCGAACGACTCGTCACTCTCGGTTACGTCGCGGAGGCCGGACTCGCCGCCTCCCGGGGCGGTCGGCGGTCCACCCTGGTGGAGCTCAGCCCCCACCTGAGGTTCGCCGCCGTCGACCTGGGCGCCAGCTCGATCGACGTCGAGGTGGTCAACGGTCGGCTCGAGACGGTCGCCGTGTACGCCGAGGTCGCCGACATCCGTACCGGCCCCAAGGCGATCCTGCACCGGGTCAACGACCTGCTGCACAAGGCGAAGGTGGACGGGGCGTACGAGCGGCTGCACGCGGTCGGGATCGGCGTACCCGGCCCGGTGAGCTTCCGGGACGGCACCCCGGTGTCGCCGCCGATCATGCCCGGCTGGGACCGCTTCCCGGTGCGGGAGCTGCTCACCCGGGAGCACGGTTGCCCGGCGGTGGTGGACAACGACGTCAACATCATGGCGATCGGCGAGCGGCACGGCGGGGTCGCGCACTCGGTGGACGACTTCCTGTTCGTGAAGATCGGCACCGGCATCGGCTGCGGGATCTACCTCTCCGGCGAGGTCTACCGGGGCAACGACGGCTGCGCCGGCGACATCGGCCACATCCAGGTCGACGCGCACGGCCCGGTCTGCTCGTGCGGCAACGTCGGCTGCCTGGAGGCGCTGTTCAGCGGAGCGGCACTGGCCCGGGAGGCGACCGCGGCGGCGCGCGGCGGGGCCTCGCCGGCACTGGCCGAGCGGCTCGCCGCGAGCCCGACGGACTCGGTCACCGCCCTCGACGTCGCGCAGGGCGCGAGCGAGGGCGACGTGACCTGCATCCGGCTGATCCGGGACGGTGGCCGACGGGTCGGTGGTGTGCTCGCCGGCCTGGTCAGCTTCGCCAACCCCTCGATGATCGTGATCGGGGGCGGGCTGGCGCAGCTCGGCCACATCCTGCTCGCCGAGATCCGCAGTGTGGTGTACCGACGGTCACTGCCGCTGGCCACCGGGAACCTGCCGGTGGTCCTCTCCGAACTGGGCCCGAGGGCGGGCGTCGCGGGCGCGGCCGTACTCGCCACCGACGTCGCGTTCGCGGAGGCGTCATGACCGACCGGAACGAGGAGGCCATGACGGGAGAGGGAGAGGCGACCATGACCGGGTCGAGCGCGGGTGCGCGGAACGGGGACGCGGTGCCGGAGCCGACCGGGGACGCGGTGAACGGGGACGCGGTGTCGGAGCCGGGCGAGATCGTGCTCCGGCTCACCGACGTGGTGAAGACCTTCCCCGGCGTACGGGCCCTGGACGGCGTGCAGTTGGAGGTGCGGGCCGGCGAGGTGCACTGCCTGCTCGGCCAGAACGGTGCCGGCAAGTCGACGCTGATCAAGGTTCTCTCCGGGGCGCACCGGCCCGACTCGGGTCAGGTGGAGTGGCTGGGCCAGCCGGTCAACTTCGCCAACCCGCAGGCCGCGATGCGGGCCGGGATCGCCACCATCTACCAGGAACTCGACCTGGTCGAGGACCTGTCGGTGGCGGAGAACGCCTTCCTCGGCCACGAGCCGCGCCGGCTCGGTTTCATCCGGTGGGGCGGGATGGCCCGACGTACCCGGGAGATCCTGGGCCGGCTCGGACATCCGGAGATCCCGGCCCGGCGGATGGTGCGGTCGCTGCCCGCCGCCGGCAAGCAGGTGGTCAGCATGGCGCGGGCGTTGTCGCACGAGGCGCGGCTGATCATCATGGACGAGCCGAGTGCGGTACTGGCCCACGACGAGGTGGAGAACCTCTTCCGGATCATCCGGGAACTGACCGCGCAGGGCATCGCGGTGATCTACATTTCGCACCGGCTGGAGGAGATCCGCGAGATCGGCGACCGGGTCACCGTCCTCAAGGACGGTCGGACCACGGCGGCGAACCTGCCGGCCCGGACCACCCCGACCCGCGACCTGGTCAGCCGGATGACCGGCCGGTCGATCGAGTACGTCTTCCCGGAGCGGACCCCCGGCGGCGGACCGGGCGAGGAACTGCTGCAGGTCCGGGGGCTGAGCCGCGAGGGCGAGTTCGCCGACGTCTCGCTGACCGTGCGCGCGGGCGAGGTCGTCGGCATCGCCGGCCTGGTCGGCTCGGGACGCTCCGAACTCCTGGAGACGATCTTCGGGGCGCGGCGGGCGGACGCCGGCACGGTCACGGTGGGCGGCCGGAACCTGCGCCCGGGCAGCGTCGGCGCCGCGGTACGGGCCGGCATCGGCCTGGCCCCTGAGGAGCGCAAGAGCCAGGCGCTGCTGCTCGGCGAGCCGATCTACCGCAACGTCACACTGGCCACCTTCACCCGCTGGGCCCGGTTCGGCTTCACCGACGCCGGTCAGGAGCGGGGGGCGGCGACGGCCATCGCCGACCGGCTCGAACTGCGGCCCCGGGACGTGCACCGCCCGGTACGCACGCTCTCCGGCGGCAACCAGCAGAAGGTCGTGGTCGGGCGGTGGCTGCTCGGGGACACCCGGCTGCTGCTGCTCGACGAACCCACCCGGGGAGTCGACGTCGGCGCCCGGGCGGAGCTGTACCAGGTGATCCAGGCACTGGCCGACGAGGGCGTCGGCGTGCTGCTGGTCTCCAGCGAGGTGCCGGAGGTGCTGGGCCTGGCCGACCGCGTACTGGTGATGCGGGAGGGACGGGTCGTGCACGAGGCGCCGGCCGGCGAACTCGACGAGGACAGGGTGCTCGACCTCGTGATGGCGGGGTCGTTGATGGAGGGCGCACCAGCATGAGTGCACAGCGGCAGTCGTACGGGGTGACGGCGTGAGCGGGCGGACCGGTCGGCTCGGCCGTACGGCTCACGACGTCGGCGAGCGAAGCGAGGAGGCGGCATGAGCGAGCGTACGGAAACCGCCGCGCCGACGGCGGTGCCGGCCCAGTCGGCGCCGGTCTCGCCGGCGCCGGTCGGGGTCGTCGACTCCGGGGCGCAGAAGGTTCCCGGCTCGGGGTGGTGGCGTGGTGAGGCCGGTGAGTCGGCCCGACGCAACCTGGCCCTGATCGGGGTACTGGTGGTGTTGATCGTCATCGGGATGATCACCCGCCCGGACCTCTACGGTGACCTGGGCTGGGTCGGCGGCAACATGATGACCATCCTGAAACTGGCCTCCGCGGTCGGCGTGGTGACCGTCGGGATGACCTTCGTGATCATCGGTGGCGGCATCGACCTCTCGGTCGGCGCGATCATCGCGCTGGCCGGGGTCTGGTCCACGACCGTCGCCACCCAGCAGTTCGGCGCGGGCGGAATGATCTTCACGGCGATCGTCGTGGCCACCTGCGTCGGCCTGGTCAACGGCCTGCTGATCTCGTACGGCCGGCTGGTGCCCTTCATCGCCACCCTGGCGATGCTGGTCGCGGCCCGGGGCCTGGCCGCCGAGATCTCCGACAAGCAGACCCAGGTCTCCACGAACCAGACCATCAACGGCATCGCCAGCAACGAGGTCCTCGGCATTCCGGTGCTGGTGATCATCCTCGTCGGGGTCGTCGCGGCCGGCTGGGTGCTGCTCAACCGCACCACGTTCGGCCGGCGTACGGTCGCGGTCGGCGGCAACCCGGAGGCCGCCCGACTGGCCGGCATCAACGTACGCCTGCACACCGTGCTGCTCTACGCGCTCTCCGGCCTCTGCTGCGGAATCGGCGCGGTGATGCTGACCGCACAGGCGAACTCGGCCCAGGCCGCGATGGCCAACCTCTACGAACTCGACGCGATCGCCGCGGCGATCATCGGCGGGACCCTGCTCAGCGGTGGCCGGGGCAGTGTCGTCGGCGCCCTGCTGGGTGTGGTCATCTTCGCCACCATCACCAACCTGTTCGCGCTCAACGACCTTTCCCCCGAGGCCCAGAACATGGTCAAGGGCGGCATCATCGTCGCCGCCGTGCTGGTCCAGCAGTTCCGCTTCAAGTCCCTCACCCAGTTCTTCGCCCGCAACCGGCTCAGCTCCACGGGCTGACTTCCCGGCCGGGCGGACGTACCAGAGAAAGCTCCGCCGGCGGTCCGCCGCCGGTGGTCGAAGAGCCCGACCACCGGCGGTCCGCCCGGCAACCCGGCGGCCCGCCGGACCCGGGCGGTGAATTCGCTGATCCGCACCTCCCTCTCCACCCCCCACCCACCCCCACCGAAACACCGATAACAGGAGGTCGTCATGACCAAGCACGATCCGCTCCGGCCCGTGCGCGACCTGTCGCGTCGGCGGCTGCTGTTCGGCACGGCCGCGGTCGGCGCCGGCGCCCTGCTCACCGCCTGCACCAGCAACGAGGCCGCCCCGAACGCGAACGAGCAGGTCAAGGAGGCCGACGCCGGAGCCAACCCGAACAGCTCCCCGGGCAAGCGGGTGGTCATCGGCTTCTCCGCCCCGGCCGCCGACCACGGCTGGCTCGCCGCCATCACCCGCAACGCCGAGGCGCAGGCGAAGGTCTACTCCGACGTCGAGTTCCGCACCGTCCAGGCCGGCGCCGACGCCGCCGCCCAGCGGGCCGCGCTGAGCACCCTGATCTCGCAGAAGCCCGACGTGATCGTGATGCTGCCGCACGACGGCAAGGAGCTGAACGCGGCCGGCCTGGAGGCGATGAAGGCCGGCGTTCCGGTGGTCAACCTCGACCGGGCGTTCCCGGACGCGCTGGCCTACCGGCTCCAGATCAAGGGCGACAACTACGGCATGGGCGTCGCCGCCGCCCGCTACATCGGCGAGCAGATGAAGGCGAAGGGGATCGCCAACCCGGTGATCGGGGAGATCGCCGGCATGGACGAACTGGAGCTGACCCAGGAGCGCTCCGCCGGCTTCGCCGCCGAACTCGCGGTGTACGGCTTCAAGGTGAAGAACCGGCGGGCGGCCCGGTTCACCGCCGACAGCGGCCAGGTCGAGGCGTCCCAGCTGCTGCGGGCGGAACCGAAGCTGGACGCGGTCTGGAACCACGACGACGACCAGGGCATCGGCGTGCTCGCCGCCATCCAGCAGGCCAACCGCTCCGAGTTCATCATGGTCGGCGGTGCCGGCTCCAAGGCCGCCATCGACGCCATCGCGGCGGACAACAGCGTGCTGAAGGCGACCGTCACCTACAGCCCGTCCATGGCCTCGTCGGCGATTTCGCTGGCCCGGCTCATCGGCCAGGGTCGCGGCATGTCCGACCTGGTCGAACTGCAGGTCCCGAAGGAGATCACGTTGGCTTCGGAGACCATCACCAAGGAGAACGCGAGCGCGTACAGCAAGCTCGGGTTCTGATACACCGGGGGGAGAGACCCACCTTGTCCAGGGAAGAAAGAGAACTGCGGGTCGGCATGGTCGGCTACGCGTTCATGGGCGCCGCGCACTCACAGGCGTGGCGCACCGTGAACCGCGTCTTCGACCTGCCGGTACGCGCCCGGATGTCGCTGATCTGCGGCCGGGACACCGGAAAGGTCGCCGAGGCGGCCGACCGGCTCGGCTGGGAGGCGCACACCACCGACTGGCGTGACCTGATCAGCCGGGACGACATCGACATCGTCGACGTCTGCACGCCGGGGGACAGCCACGCCGAGATCGCGATCGCGGCGCTGGCGGCGGGCAAGCACGTACTGTGCGAGAAGCCGCTGGCCAACACGGTCGACGAGGCCCGGTTGATGGTCGCGGCCGCGGCCAGGGCGCAGGCGTCGGGGGTACGGGCGATGTGCGGGTTCAACTACCGCCGGGTGCCCGCGGTCGCCCTGATGCGGGAACTCGTCGCGTCCGGCCGGCTCGGCACGATCCGGCACGTCCGCGCGGTCTACCTGCAGGACTGGATCGTCGACCCGCAGTTTCCGCTGGTCTGGCGGCTGCAGAAGGACAAGGCGGGCTCCGGGGCGCTCGGCGACATCGGCGCCCACATCATCGACCTGACCCAGTACGTCACCGGCCAGCGCATCGCCGGGGTCAGCGCGGTCACCGAGACGTTCGTCAAGGAGCGTCCGCTGCCGACCGAGTCGAGCGGACTGGCCGCCTCGGCCGACGGCGCCAACGGGGCCGCCCCGGCCACCGGCCAGGTCACCGTCGACGACGCCGCGATCTTCGTGGCCCGGCTCGACGGTGGCGCCCTGGCGACGTACGAGGCCACCCGGTTCGCCACCGGTCGGCGCAACGCGCTGCGGGTCGAGATCAACGGGTCGCTCGGATCGGTCGCGTTCGACCTCGAACGCCTCAACGAGCTGGAGTTCTTCGACGCCTCGGAACCCGGTGCGGAGCAGGGCTTTCGGCGGATCCTGGTGACCGAGGGCAACCACCCGTACATGTCGGCGTGGTGGCCGCCGGGACACATCATCGGCTACGAGCACTCGTTCACGCACGAGATGCGGGACTTCCTGCTGGCGGTCGCCAACGGGTCGGATCCCGCCCCGTCCTTCGCCGACGGTCTCCAGGTCCAGTTGGTGCTGGACGCGGTGGCACGCTCGGCCGAGCTCGGTTCGTCCTGGACCGAGGTGGAGCGGGTACCCGACCCGGTCTCCGTGTAGCACCTCCGGCACGTCGGCGCCTCGGCCCGCCCCGGGCCGACGCCGGCGACGCCGGAGCCCACCATCCACCAGCTCGGGTGTCCCGACCTCCGGTCGGGTACCCGGCCCGAGAGCTCTCCGGCCTGATCGGCGAGGGTCCGGTCGCGGTTGCGCCCCGCGAGCGGACGGAGGTCGGTCCGGAGGGAGTGCGCGTCCGCGCCGGAACCACTCCGGTAGCGCCGCGTACAGCAGGTAACACGGCCGTCCGGTGCGGCCGGACCGGGATTCCCCGGTCGTGCCGGACGCCGGACCGCACCGGCCACCCCCCCGGCCGGTGCCGACCCGCCGGCTCCGGCCGGCCCACACCGCGACGCCGCCCGGCCCGCCCGGCGGCCCGCCCGACGACTCCGCCGTCCACTACGCGGTCCACAGTGGATGCGGCGGCACAACTGCACAGTGGGACCGCGACCGGGACCGGCACCACGCCGGCCGGTCGCACTGGTAATTCGGGGGAGGCAGGACCGCGACGCCGACCGGCCCTGCCTACCAAAGCCCCGTCCGCCCGTACGGTCACGGATCCGTGCGACACCGGTGCCGCCGACTCCGGTGCCGCACGGGATGTCACACCGGGACGGTCGGGCGGACGGGGCGCTTTTCACTTGATCAGAAGGCAGGATGTCCCGATAGGCAGATTCGGCGAGCGGATCGGAGCATATGCGTCGGTTCGTCGTCGTACGCCCCCGGTCGGCACTTGAGCCGAGCCGGCACCGGAGGGAGGAAGACTGATGCGAACGGGTGTCTGGCTGGTGGGTGGGCGTGGTTCGGTGGCGGTGACCGCCGTGGTCGGCGCACTCGCCCTGCGGGCCGGCCTGGCCGAACCGACCGGCTGCGTGACCGAACTGCCGGCGCTGCGCGGCGCGGACCTCCCGGCCCTGGCCGACCTGGTCTTCGGCGGGCACGACGTGGCCACCATCCCACTGCTGAAGAAGGCCGAGGAACTGGCCGAGGCGGGCGTGCTCCCGGCCCGGCTGGTCGCCGCGCTGACCGAGGAACTCGGCACGGTCGAGGCGGAGCTGCGACCGGCCCCCACCGGTACGCCGCAGGCGGCGGCCGTCGAGGCGATCGGCGCCGACCTGGCCCGGTTCCGTGAACGCCACGCGCTGGAGCGGGTGGTGGTGGTGAACATCTCCTCGACCGAACCGGTGCCGGACCCGCACCCCGGGCACGCCAGCCTCGCCGCACTGGACCGGGCGCTGGCCGAGGGCAACCCGCTGCCGCCCAGCGCCGCCTACGCGTACGCGGCCTTCGCCGCCGGCTGCCCCTATGTGGACTTCACCCCGTCGACCGGTGCCCGGCTGCCCGCCCTCGCCGAGCTGGCCGAACGGGCCGGCGTGCCGTACGCCGGGCACGACGGCAAGACCGGCGAGACGCTGGTCAAGTCGGTGCTGGCCCCGATGTTCGCGATGCGCCACCTGCAGGTGCGCAGCTGGTCCGGGGTGAACCTGCTCGGCGGCGGCGACGGCGCCAACCTCGCCGAACCGGCGGCGAACGCGGCCAAGACGGCCAGCAAACAGCGGGTGCTCGGCGAGACGCTCGGGTACGTCCCGCAGGGCAACACCCGGATCGAGTACCTCGACGACCTCGGCGACTTCAAGACCGCCTGGGACCTGGTCACCTTCTCCGGCTTCCTCGGCACCCCGATGCGGATGGAGTTCACCTGGCACGGCTGCGACTCGTCGCTGGCCGCCCCGCTGGTGCTCGACCTCGCCCGGCTGACCGCCGCCGCGCACCGGGCCGGCCGGACCGGACCCCTGACCGAGCTGGCGTTCTTCTTCAAGGATCCGCTCGGAGACACCCCGCACGGGCTCGCCGAGCAGTGGGCGACCCTCTGCGCGTTCGCCCGGGGCCTGGCGCCCTGCACCGCCGGCCCGGACGACCCACCGGCCGCCACGACCGGTGTCCGGGCACCCGCACAGGGCCTCCCCGGCGGTGCGCAGGCGTCGGGCGGCACCGAGCAGACGGCGGAGGTCCGGCATGCCGTCCCTCGCTGACCTGGCCCAACTCGTCCGGGCGCCGGCCGCGCTCTCCGTACCCGGCGACGTCGTGGCCGGGGCCGCCGCCGCCGAGGCACTCGACCACCGGGTGCCCGGGCTGGCCGGGGCGTCGGTACTGCTCTACTGGGCCGGGATGGCCGCCAACGACTGGGCGGACCGGGAACTCGACGCGCGGGAACGGCCGGAGCGGCCGATCCCCAGCGGCCGGATCTCGCCCGGTGTCGCCCTCGGCGTCTCGGCCGGGCTCACCGCCGCCGGGGTGGCGCTGGCCGGCGTGACCGGCGGGCGCCGGGCGCTGGCCGTCGCGGTGCCGCTGGCCGGCGCGGTCTGGGCGTACGACCTGCGGGCCAAGAACACCGCCGCCGGTCCGGCGCTGATGGCCGTCTGCCGGGGGCTGGACGTGCTGCTCGGGGCGAGCCAGGGGCGTACCGCCCGGGCGGTACCGGCGGCGCTGACCGTCGCCGCGCACACGTACACGGTCACCGAACTCTCCCGGCGGGAGGTCTCCGGCGCGTCCCGGGCGCTGCCGGCGGCGACCCTCGCCGGCACCGCCGCGGTCGCGGCCGCCGCGGTGGTCGGCAGCCGCGCCGGCGCCCGGGCCGTCCCCGACCGGCCGCTGGCCCGGCCAGGCTGGCGGACCCTGGTACCGGCCGTGCTCGCCGGCTGGTACGGCCTCCAGTACGGCGCCGCGCAGGCCCGGGTGGCGGCCGACCCGCAGGCGTCCCGGGTCCGGGCCGCGGTCGGCGCCGGCATCACCGGACTGCCCGCCCTCCAGGGGGCGTTGGTCGCCCGGGCCGGGGCGGCGCTGCTCGGGGTGGCGGTGGCCGCCGCCGCGCCGCTGGGCCGGCGGCTCGCCCGGAAGGTGTCCCCGACATGACCGGCACCGCACCCGGACTGCGTTTCGGCTACGGCACCAACGGATTCGCCAACCACCGGCTGGACGACGCGCTGGCGGTCATCGCCGACCTGGGGTACCAGGGGGTGGCGCTGACCCTGGACCACGACCACCTGGACCCCTTCGCCCCGGACCTCGCGGCCCGGGTGGCGGCGGTCGGCCGGCGGCTGGCCGAACTCGGCCTCGCGGTGGTGATCGAGACCGGGGCCCGCTACCTGCTCGACCCGTGGCACAAGCACGCGCCGACGCTGCTGCACGACAACAACGCCCTACGGGTCGAGTTCCTCCGCCGGGCCGTCGAGATCGGCGCGGACCTCGGTGCCGAGGCGGTCTCCTTCTGGTCCGGCGTACGGCCGGCCGAGGTCAACCCGGCGACCGCCTGGGACCGGCTGGTCGCCGGCTGCGCCGGACTGGTCGACGCCGCCGACGCCGCCGGTGTGGTGCTCGGTTTCGAGCCGGAGCCGGGCATGCTGGTCGCCGACATCGCCGACTGGTGGCGGCTGCGGGACGCGCTCGGCGCGCCGTCCCACTTCGGCATCACCCTCGACATCGGACACTGCCGCTGTCTGGAGCCGGTGCCGGTGCCGCAGTGCGTGACCCAGGTGGCCGCACACCTGGTCAACGTGCAGATCGACGACATGCGCCGGGGAGTGCACGAGCACCTGGAGTTCGGCACCGGGGAGATCAACTTCCCGCCGGTGCTGGGGGCGCTGGCCGACGCCGGGTACGCCGGACTGGTCGCCGTCGAGCTGCCCCGGCACTCACACGCGGCGCCAACGGTGGCGGCGCACTCGATCGGGTTCCTGCGCGCCGCCGAGGCCGAGGCGGCGACGACAACGGCCGCCGGCACGAGCCTCGGCGCGACCGCCACCAGGCCGCCGGCACCGTCGGCGCGGGGGAGCGGGGCCGGTACGCCGGACTGAGACACAGGGTCAAACCGGGGGGATCGCGACCACCATCCACATCGCACGACTGGCTGGGGAGGAACCGATGGAACCGGAACTGGAACAACTGCGGGCGGCGTTGTTCGCCGTACCCGAGCGGGGTGGACCCGAGCGGGACTGGCTGACCGCCGCCCTCGACCGGGTGACAGCCGACCCGGACGCACTCGGTCGGCTCTTCGCGGCGGCCGGGCGCCGGTGCGGCCGGGAACCGCTGCCCGGGCTGCCGGACTGGACCGCCGACGAGGCGGCCCGGGTGCTGCTGCTCGCCGCGCTGCCTCCGGCCGCGCTGCCCGGCCAGGTCGAAGCCGGCTACCGACACGGCGACGCGGCCGAGAAGCGGGCGGTGTTGCGCGCCCTGCCACTGCTGCCGGTCGGGGACGCCGGGTTGCCACTGCTGCACGACGCGATCCGGACCAACGACACCCGGCTGGTCGCCGCCGCGCTCGGCCGGTACGCCGACCGGCTCGACCAGCCGGCCTGGCGGCAGGCGGTGCTCAAGTGTGTCTTCACCGGGATCCCGCTGTCCGTCGTGCACCGGCTCGACGAGCGGGCCGACGGTGAACTGGCCGTGATGCTGGCCGGCCTCGCCGAGGAACGCCGGGCCGCCGGACGGGACATGCCCGCCGACGCGACCGCGCTGCTGGACCGACTGCACTCGCCGACACGGCCGGGGACCCCGGTCCGGGCGGCCACGGAGGAGGCGTGATGAGGATCTTCGACCCGCACATCCACATGACCTCGCGGACCACCGACGACTACGAACGGATGGCCGCCGCCGGGGTACGCGCCCTGGTGGAGCCGGCGTTCTGGCTCGGTCAGCCACGGACCAGCGCCGCGTCGTTCGTCGACTACTTCGACTCGCTGGTCGGCTGGGAGCCGTTCCGGGCCAGCCAGTTCGGCATCCGGCACTTCGCCACCATCGCGCTGAACCCGAAGGAGGCCAACGACCCGCGCTGCCGGGAGGTGCTCGACCTGCTGCCCCGCTACCTGGACAAGGACGGGGTGGTGGCGGTCGGCGAGGTCGGGTACGACTCGATGACCCCGGAGGAGGACGAGGTCTTCGCCGCCCAGCTCGCTCTGGCCGTCGAGTACGACCTGCCGGCACTGGTGCACACCCCGCACAGGGACAAGGCCCGGGGTACCGAGCGGACCCTCGCGGTGATCGCCGAGTCTGGTCTCGAACCGGGTCGGGTGGTGATCGACCATCTGAACGAGGTGACCACCCCGCTGGTCCGGGACACCGGCTGCTGGCTCGGCTTCTCCATCTATCCGGAGACCAAGATGTCTCCGCCCCGGATGGTCGAGCTGCTGCGCACGTACGGCACCGAGCGGATGCTGGTCAACTCGGCCGCCGACTGGGGCCGGTCGGACCCGCTGCTGACCAGGGCCACCGGGGAGGCGATGCTGGCCGCCGGGTTCACCGACGACGACGTCGACCGGGTGCTCTGGCGCAACCCGGTGGAGTTCTACGGCCAGTCCGGCCGGCTGGAGCTGCCCGGGGAGGAGCCGGCGGGCAGGTCCGGGGAGGAGCCGCCGGGCGGGGCCGGCAACGGTGCGGTCCCGGGGGCGCCGGTGGCGACCTTCGCCGGCAACTCGATCCTGCGGGGTGGCAGCTGATGCGGCTGCGGCACGCCGACGGGCAACTGGTCCACCTGAGCTACTGCACCAACGTCCACCCGGCGGAGGACCTGGCCGGGGTGATCGGGCAACTCGACACGTACGCGGCGGCGATCCGGCGGCGACTCGACGTCGACGTACTCGGGTTGGGGTTGTGGCTGGCCGCACCGGTGGCGGCCGGCCTGGCCGCCGACCCGCAGGCCCGGCGGCGGCTGCGTGCCGAACTGGCGGCGCGCGGCCTGGAGGTGGTGACCCTGAACGGGTTCCCCTACCAGGCGTTCCAGGCGCCGGTGGTGAAGAAGGCGGTCTACCTGCCGGACTGGACCACCCGGGAACGGCTGGTCTACACCCTGAACCTGGCCACCGTGCTGCTCGACCTGCTGCCCGACGACGCGGTCCGGGGGTCGATCTCCACGCTGCCGCTGGCCTGGCGTCAGCCCTGGGACGCCGGGCGCGCCGGGCAGGCCAGCCGGGTGCTGGCCGAGCTGGCCGAGGGGCTGACCGAACTGGCCTGGCGTACCGGCCGAGCGGTCCGGGTCGGGTTCGAGCCGGAGCCGGGCTGTGTGGTCGAGTCCACCGCCCAGGCGGCCGCCGCGCTGTCCGGGGTCGACACCGACCGGCTCGGCGTCTGCCTCGACCTGGCCCACCTCGCCTGCGCCTGGGAGGAGCCGGCGGCGGCGCTGGCCCGGCTCGCCGCCGCCGGGCTGCCGGTGGTGAAGGTCCAGGTCTCCGCCGCGCTGGCCGCCGCCGACCCG
Organism: Plantactinospora sonchi; assembly: GCF_036422035.1. Taxonomy (NCBI): domain Bacteria; kingdom Bacillati; phylum Actinomycetota; class Actinomycetes; order Micromonosporales; family Micromonosporaceae; genus Plantactinospora; species Plantactinospora sonchi. The sequence continues at coordinate 55,418 of NZ_JAZGQK010000038.1, read as the reverse complement.
GTCGCGGCCGCGGCGACCCTGCGTGGGTACGTCGAACCCCGCTTCCTGCACCAGACCCGGGCCGAGCCGTGCGGACGGGCGGCCGACCCGGCCGACCCGGCACACGCCACCGACGACCTGGACGAGGCCCTGGCAGCCGACCTGCCGGGCGCCTGGCGGGTGCACTACCACGTGCCGCTGCACGCGGTACCCGAGCCGCCACTGGAGTCCACCGTGCCGGTGCTGCGTACGGCGTTGCGGGAGCTGTTCGCCGGGCCGGCCGCCGGCTGCGACCACCTGGACGTCGAGACGTACACCTGGGGGGTGTTGCCGGCGGCGCGGCGACCGAACTCGGACCCGGAGCTGGCCGACGGTATCGCCGCCGAGCTGGCCTTCGCCCGCGACGAGTTGACCGCGCTGGGCCTGGCCGACGTTTCCCGGTCCGGTCGCCCCGGCGGTGTTCCGGATCCGACCCAGGTTGTCCCGGCCGGGCCGCTGTCCCGGCAACCCCGAGGCGAGGAGGCATGATGGCTGACCCACTGCTCGTGCTCGACGTGGTCGGATTGACCCCCCGACTGCTCGCGCACATGCCCCGGCTGCGCGCGGTCGCCGACACCGGGTTCCGGGCCGAACTCGGCACCGTGCTGCCGGCGGTCACCTGCTCGGCGCAGGCGACGATGCTGACCGGCGTACCGCCGGCGGAGCACGGCATCGTCGGCAACGGCTGGTACTTCCGGGACCTCGGCGAGGTGTTCCTCTGGCGGCAGCACCACGCGCTGATGGGCGGCGAGAAGGTCTGGCAGGCCGCCCGGCGGCGGCGACCGGACTACACGGTGGCGAACATCTGCTGGTGGTACGCGATGGGCGCGGACGTGAACTGGACGGTGACGCCCCGGCCGATCTACTACGCCGACGGGCGCAAGGAACCGGACTGCTACACCGACCCGCCGGAGCTGCACGACGAGCTGACCGGGCGGCTGGGCGGGTTCCCGCTGTTCACGTACTGGGGTCCGGGGGCGGGGATGCCGTCGTCGCGGTGGATCTGCCGGGCCGCCGAGCAGGTCATGACGGAGAAGAACCCGGACCTGACCCTGGTCTACGTCCCGCACCTCGACTACGACCTGCAACGGTTCGGCCCGTCCGCGCCGCAGGCGTCGGCCGCCGCGGCCGAGCTGGACACCGTGCTCGGCCCGCTGCTGGACGCCGCCGCGGCCCGGAACGCGACGGTGGTGGTGCTCTCCGAGTACGGCATCACCGAGGCGTCCCGGCCGGTGGACGTGAACCGGCTGCTACGCGCCGAGGGACTGCTGCGGGTCTACACCCAGGACGGGATGGAGTACCTGGATCCGTGGACGTCCCGCGCGTTCGCCGTCGCCGACCACCAGGTGGCGCACGTGTACGTGAAGGACCCGGCCGACGTACCGGCGGTGGCGAAGCTGCTGTCCGGGCTGCCCGGGGTGGCCGAGGTGCTGGACGAGGCCGGCAAGGCGGGGTACGGGTTGGACCATCCGCGTTCCGGCGAACTGGTGCTGGTCGCCGAACCGGACGCCTGGTTCACCTACTACTACTGGCTGGACGACGGCCGGGCGCCGGACTTCGCCCGGCTGGTGGAGATCCACCGCAAGCCCGGCTACGACCCGGCGGAACTCTTCTTCGACCCGGCCGCCCCGGGCGCGGCCAAGCGCCGGGCGGCGGTGGCACTGGCCCGTAAGAAGCTCGGGATGCGGTACCTGATGAGTGTGGTCGGGCTGGACGCCGGGGCGCGGGCGGTACGCGGTTCACACGGCCGGCTCCCCGCCGACCCGCAGGACGGCCCGGTGCTGCTCTGTTCCGCTCCCGGCCCGGCCCGGGACCGCTACCAGGCGACCGAGGTCAAGGGACTGCTGCTCACCCTGGCCGGTCTGGCCGAGGCGACGGGTGAGCGGTCGTGACGGCGACGGTTCCGGCGGCGGATCTCAACGCGCTGCGGAAGCGCTTCGACGACCAGCTCGCCGCCTTCCTGGACCGGCAGGACCCGGACTGGCCGGACGGTGCGCCGCGTGGGGTCTTCACCACCCTGCGCCGGTTCGTGCTGGCCGGTGGCAAGCGGTTCCGTCCGCTCTTCTGCTACTGGGGCTGGCGGGGGGCCGGCGGCGCGGACGGTACGCCGATCGTGGCGGCCGCCGCCGCGCTGGAGCTGTTCCACGCCTTCGCGTTGATCCACGACGACATCATGGACGGCAGCGACCAGCGCCGGGGCGAGCCGTCGGTGCACCGCTTCTTCGCCGACCTGCACGCCCGCTCGGCCTGGCGGGGCGATCCGGCGTCGTACGGGCGCAGCACCGCGCTGCTCTGCGGTGACCTCTGCGCGGCCTGGGCCGACCAGCTGTTCCACGAGTGCGGGCTGACCCCGGAGGAGGTGCACCAGGGGTACGGCGTCTTCGCGACGATGCGTACCGAGGTGATCGCCGGGCAGTACCTGGACCTGGTTTCCGGGGTCGGGGACGGGTCGGTGGCGAGCGCGCTGACCGTGATCCGGATGAAGGCGGCCCGCTACACGGTGACCCGCCCGTTGCAGATCGGCGCGGCGCTGGCGGCGGGGTCGCCGGAGCTGCTGGCCGCGCTGGCCGCCTTCGGCGACCCGTTGGGTGACGCGTTCCAGCTCCGGGACGACGTGCTCGGGGTGTTCGGGGATCCGGCGTTGACCGGGAAGTCCGTGCTGGACGACCTGCGCGAGGGGAAGCCGACGGTGATGATGGCGCTGGCCCGGGGCAGCGTCGACCGGGCCCAGGGGCAGCGGTTGAAGGAGTTGTTCGGCAATCCGGCGCTCGATCCGGCGGGCGCGGCGGAGCTGCGGGGGATCATTGTGGACACCGGTGCGTTGGACCGGATCGAGCAGATGATCAAGGTGTGTACGGACGCCGCGTTGACCGCGCTGGCGGACGCCCCGATCTCCGACGAGGCCGCCACGGTGCTCGCCGCGCTGGCCGCCGAGGCCGTGCAGCGGGCCGGTTAGTACCCCACCCACCCTCGGCCATCGCGGGACTTTTCTACGCTACGAACAAAAGTTCGGCACGGAGCAGCAGAAGGTATAGACACATCTGCACGCTCCAATTACTGTGTCGAGCACAGCTCAGAGTTGTTACGTCGAGGTAACCGACGGCGCGGTTGACCCACGACTAGCGACCGGCAGCCGGTGCGTGTCCGCACCGGACGACGGTCGCGGCTTGGCGGGAACGGCGACCCCCGGGCGGTACACCACCGACGGCATCTGGCGCGACGGCGCGCGCCCTGCCGGCGACCCACCGGTCAGGACGGAGCACGACCATGTCTTCACCCGATCATCCATCCCCGCTGCGCGCCGCACCCCGGATCGGTCGATCCCGGCTGCGGCACCCGCGGTGGGCCACCGCGGCGGCGCTGCTGCTGGTGGCCACCGCCGCCCCGGCGATGCTCGCCCCGGCCACCCCCGCCGCGGCGCACCCGATCAACGCGGCCGACTTCCAGCAGGTCACCCTGGCCCGTGGCGTGGCCGAGGTGGGCGAGCCGATGTCCCTGGCCGTTCTGCCGGACCGTTCGGTGCTGCACACCGCGCGCAACGGCACGCTGCGCCGTACCGACGCCGCCGGCAACACGACGGTGGTCGGCACGTTGCCGGTCTACACCCACGACGAGGAGGGGTTGCAGGGCGTCGGCGTGGACCCCGGCTTCGCCACCAACCGGCACATCTACCTCTACTACGCGCCGCCGCTGTCCACTCCGGCCGGTGACGCGCCGGCCATCGGCACCGCGGCGCAGTTCGCGCCGTTCAGCGGAGTCAACCGGCTGGCCCGGTTCACCCTGAACGCCGACTTCACGGTGAACATGTCCAGCCAGGTGACGGTGCTGGACGTACCGGCCGACCGGGGCATGTGCTGCCACGTGGGCGGCGACATCGACTTCGACGCGGCCGGCAACCTCTACCTCTCCACCGGCGACGACACCAACCCGTTCGAGTCCGCCGGCTACGCGCCGATCGACGAGCGGACCAACCGCTACCCGGCGTACGACGCCCAGCGCTCCGCCGGCAACACCAACGACCTGCGCGGCAAGATCCTGCGGATCAAGGTGAACGCCAACGGGACGTACTCGGTGCCGGCCGGCAACCTCTTCGCGCCGGGTACCGCCAACACCCGTCCCGAGATCTACGCGATGGGCTTCCGCAACCCGTTCCGGATCAGCGTCGACAAGGCCACCGGCGTGGTCTACGTCGGCGACTACGGCCCGGACGCCGGCTCCACCAACGCCAACCGTGGTCCCAGCGGCCAGGTCGAGTTCAACCGGGTCACCTCGCCGGGCAACTACGGCTGGCCGTACTGCACCGGGACGAACACCGCGGCCGAGACGTACAACGAGTGGACCTTCCCGGACGGGCCGAGCGGGGCGAAGTACAACTGCACCGGCGGGCCGACCAACAACTCGTTCCGCAACACCGGCCAGAGCACCCTGCCGGCGGCCCGCCCGGCCTGGATCCGGTACGCCGGCGACGCCGGCACCCCGCCGGAGTTCGGTGGCGGCTCGGAGTCGCCGATGGGTGGACCGGTCTACCGGTACAGCGCCTCGAACCCGTCGACCACCAAGTTCCCGCAGTCCTTCGACGGCCAGTTCTTCGCCACCGAGTTCGGCCGGGGCTGGATCAAGCCGATCCACGTCAACGCCGACGGCTCGCCGGGCACCATCGACACCTTCCCCTGGGTCGGCAAGCAGGTGATGGACTCGGCGTTCGGCCCGGACGGCGCGTACTACGTGCTGGACTACGGCACCGGCTACTTCAACGGGGACGCCAACTCGGCGCTCTACCGGTTCGACTACGTGGCCGGCGGCAACCGGGCCCCGGTCGCGGTGGCCAGCGCCAACCCCACCTCCGGCACCGCCCCGCTGACCGTCACCTTCTCCTCGGCCGGCTCCTCCGACCCGGACGGCGGGGCGCTGACCTACTCCTGGGCGTTCGGTGACGGCACCACGTCGACCGCGGCGAACCCGACCAAGACGTACACCACGAACGGGACGTACACGGCGACGCTGACCGTACGCGACCCGCAGGGCGCCACCGGTACCGCCAGCGTCACCGTCGGGGTCGGCAACACGGCGCCGACGGTCACCATCGTCGCCCCGGCCAGCGGGCAACTGGTCGCCTTCGGGGACGCGGTGCCGTTCCAGATCACCGTGACCGACCCGGAGGACGGCACGATCAACTGCTCCCGGGTCAAGATGACGTACGTCCTCGGCCACGACAGCCACGGCCACCAGATCACCTCGGCCAACGGCTGCTCCGGCACGATCACCATCCCGGTCGACGGTGAGCACGACGACGCGGCGAACATCTTCCCGATCTTCGACGCCGAGTACACCGACAACGGCGGGCTGACCACGCACACCCAGCACGAACTGACCCCGAAGCACCGGCAGGCCGAGCACTACGAGACCTCGTCCGGGGTCAACAAGTTCGCCAAGACCGCGGCCGAGGGTGGCCAGACCGTCGGCGACATCAACAACGGGGACTGGATCGCCTTCACCCCGTACCGGCTGTCGAACGCCACCTCGTTCACCGCCCGGGTCTCGTCGGCCGGTTCCGGCGGCACCCTCCAGGTGCGGGCCGGCTCGGCCACCGGCACGGTGCTGGGCAGCGCGACCGTACCGGTCACCGGCGGCTGGGACACCTTCGCCACGGTCAACGGCAGCATCGCCAACCCGCCGGCCGGCACCACCACGCTCTACCTGACCTTCGCCGGTACCGGCACCGGGGCGCTCTACGACCTCGACGCCTTCACCATCAACACCGGCTCCGGCGGCGGTGGGGGCAGCGGCCCGATCACCGGGCTGGCCGGCAAGTGCCTGGAGATCGAGAACGGCGGCACCGCCGACGGCAGCCAGGCGCAGATCTGGACCTGCGAGGGCCTGGCCCACCAGACCTGGACCCGCAACGGCCAGACCCTGCGCACCCTGGGTAAGTGCCTGGACATCTCCGGCGCCGGCACCGCGAACGGCACGAAGATCCAGCTCTGGACCTGCAACAGCACCGCGGCGCAGAACTGGGCTCCCCAGGCCGACGGCTCGCTGCGCAACCCGACGTCCGGCAAGTGCCTGGACGTCTCCAACAACAGCTCCGCCGACGGTCAGAACGTCCACCTGTGGGACTGCATCGCCGGCGCCGCGAACCAGAAGTGGATCCTGCCCTGACCTGAAAGGAAGGGCCCCTTCCTATCGTTTTCTGTTGTAGAAGGGGCCCTTCCTAACCGCCCTCGGAGGAGAGCGATGATGCGCAGACGACAGTCCCCGGCACGGCGTAGGACGATCAGACCCCTTCTCAGCGTCGCCGCCACCACGCTCATGGTGCTGGCCTGCACGACCGTGCCGGCCGGCCCGGCGAGTGCCGCCGACGCACCGTACGACGTCCTGGTCTTCTCGAAGACCGCTGGTTTTCGACACGACTCGATCCCGGCCGGTATCCAGGCGATCCGGGAGCTGGGTGCGGCGAACTCGTTCACGGTGACCGCGACGGAGGACGCGGCGGCGTTCAGTGCGGCGAATCTGGCCCAGTACGAGGCGGTGGTGTTCCTGAACACCACCGGTGACACCCTGAACGCCAGCCAGCAGGGGGCGTTCGAGTCCTACATCCGGTCGGGTCGGGGTTATGTCGGGGTGCACGCGGCGGCGGACACGGAGTACGACTGGCCGTTCTACGGCAATCTGGTGGGGGCGTACTTCGCGTCGCATCCGGCGATTCAGCAGGCGAACGTGAAGGTGGAGCACCGGGGGCACGCGGCGACGGCTCATCTGCCGCAGACATGGCCGCGTACTGACGAGTGGTACAACTATCGGACGAATGCCCGGTCGACGGCGCGGGTGTTGGCGACGTTGGACGAGTCGTCGTATTCCGGTGGTGGGATGGGTGCGGATCATCCGCACGCGTGGTGCAAGTCGTTCGAGGGTGGCCGGTCGTTCTACACCGGTGGTGGGCACACCCAGGCGTCGTACGCGGAGCCGGCGTTCCGGTCGCATCTGCTCGGCGGGATCCGGTACGCGGCGGGGCGGAGCAAGGCCGACTGTCGGCCCGAGTCCGGTTACACCGCGCTCTACAACGGCTCCACCACCGGCTGGTCCCAGGCCGGTCCGGGTAGTTTCACCAACACCGACGCCACCCTGACCTCGGTCGGCGGCATGGGCCTGTACTGGTACAGCGCGAAGCAGTTCACCAACTACTCGTTGAAGCTGGACTGGCGGATGGCGGGGGACGACAACTCCGGGGTCTTCATCGGTTTCCCGGCCAGCTCGGACCCGTGGTCGGCGGTGGACAACGGCTACGAGATCCAGATCGACGCCACCGACGCGGCGGACCGGACCACGGGCGCGGTGTACACGTTCAAGTCGGCGGATATCGCGGCCCGGGACGCGGCGTTGAACGCCGCCGGTGAGTGGAACAACTACGAGTTGCTGGTCGAGGGTGAACGGCTGCGGATCTACCTCAACGGTGTGCTGATCAACGACTTCACCAACACCAACCCGGTACGGTCGTTGGCCGGGCACATCGGGATCCAGAACCACGGCACCGGCGACGACGTCTCGTTCCGCAACATCCGGATCAAGGAACTCGGCGGCGGCCCCGGCCCGGACCCGGGCCAGAACACCACGGTCCAGGCCGAGGCGTTCACCGCGCAGAGCGGGATCCAGGTGGTCGGCAAGGCCGGCGCCAACGGCGGCTCGACGATCGGCTACCTCGACCCGGGTGACTGGGCGGCGTACAACGGGCAGAACCTGACCGGGGTCACCTCGCTGCGGGCCCGGGTCGTCTCCGGCGGCGCCGGTGGCACCCTCCAGGTCCGGACCGGCTCGCAGACCGGACCGGTACTCGGCACCGCGACGATCCCGAACACCGGCGGCTGGGAGAGCTACGCGGAGGTGAGCACCGGGCTGACCGGCGTACCGAGCGGCACCCAGAACCTCTACCTCACCGTCGCCGGTTCCGGCACCGGCCTGTACGACGTCGACGAGTTCACCCTGGTCCGGGGGAGCGGCGGAGGCGGCGGCAGCGGGACCGGGCCGGTGGTCGGGCTGGCCGGCAAGTGCCTGGAGATCGACGGTGGCGGCACCGCCGACGGTACGCAGGCACAGATCAACACCTGCGTCGCCAACTCGGCCCGGCAGACCTGGACCCGGAACGGCCAGACCCTGCGGGCGCTGGGCAAGTGCCTGGACATTTCCGGCGGCGGCACCGCCAACGGCACCAAGATCCAGCTCTGGACCTGCAACGGCACCGGGGCGCAGAACTGGGCTCCCCAGGCCGACGGCACCCTGCGCAGCGCGTCGTCCGGCAAGTGCCTCGACGTGTCGAACAACAGCTCGGCCGACGGGCAGGACGTACACCTGTGGGACTGTGTCGCCGGGGCCGCGAACCAGCGGTGGACCCTGCCCTGAGGATCTCGTTGAGGAACCCGGCTGAGGGCCTCCTCCTGAGTTGAGCGGGCGGCGGCCGGCGCGCGCGACCCCCCACCACCGGCGCGCGTCCCCGCCGCCCGCTCCCACCCTGACCACCCGGATCGCCCCGGACCGGACCCACCGGCCCGGGGCGATCCGTTGATCACGGGTACAGGGTCTTTCTCGGCCCGCCCGCCACCGCCTAGAGTGGTCTCGGCGATCCTCGGTGGTGGCCGGCGACCAGGCGGGAGGCGCAACCCGCCCGGCTCGGGTGCGATCGACGCACGTGCCGGACACCTCGCCGGAGAACCCCGCCACCGTCCCGGACGGTCACCCTCGCCCCGGTCCACCGGCGCCGCGTACGGCGCAGTCGCGAATCCCGCATGTGATCAACAGGGAGAAGACCATGGCGCGACCCATCACGCTCTTCACCGGCCAGTGGGCCGACCTGCCGTTCGAGGAGGTGTGCCGGCTCGCCTCGGAGTGGGGCTACGACGGGCTGGAGATCGCCTGCTGGGGTGACCACTTCGAGGTCGACAAGGCCCTCGCCGACCCGTCCTACGTCGACCGCAAGCGGGAGACGCTGGCCAAGTACAATCTGCAGGTCTTCACCATCTCCAACCACCTGGTCGGGCAGGCGGTCTGCGACCACCCGATCGACGAGCGGCACCAGGACATCCTGCCGGCCCGGATCTGGGGCGACGGGGAGCCGGAGGGGGTACGCCAGCGGGCCGCCGAGGAGATCAAGGACACCGCCCGGGCGGCGGCGAAGCTCGGCGTGCAGACCGTGGTCGGGTTCACCGGGTCGTCGATCTGGCACACCCTGGCCATGTTCCCGCCGGTACCGCCGGCGATGATCGAGCGCGGCTACCAGGACTTCGCCGACCGCTGGAACCCGATCCTCGACGTCTTCGACGAGGTCGGGGTGCGGTTCGCCCACGAGGTTCACCCGAGCGAGATCGCGTACGACTACTGGACCACGAAGCGCACCCTGGAGGCGATCGACCACCGGCCCGCGTTCGGGCTGAACTGGGACCCGTCCCACTTCGTGTGGCAGGAGCTGGACCCGGTGAACTTCATCTTCGACTTCGCCGACCGGATCTACCACGTGGACTGCAAGGACGCGAAGGTCCGTACCGGTGACGGCCGGCGCGGCCGGTTGGCGTCCCACCTGCCCTGGGCGGACCTGCGCCGGGGCTGGGACTTCGTCTCGACCGGGCACGGCGACGTGCCGTGGGAGGACTCGTTCCGGGCATTGAACGCCATCGGCTACGACGGCCCGATCTCCATCGAGTGGGAGGACGCCGGGATGGACCGGCTGGTCGGGGCGCCGGAGGCGCTGCAGTTCGTCCGCCGGCTGGCCTTCGACGCGCCGAGTGCCGCCTTCGATGCGGCGTTCAGCAGTCGGGACTGAGCGGCGGTACGCGACACACAGGGCGACCCGCCCGGCCATGGCCGGGCGGGTCACCGGTCTGTATGGGCACCGGTCGGTGCCGGGATTCCGGGCCGGTTCGGCTCAGAACGTGGTGCCGTTGGCAGCCGACCCGCCGGACCCGGTCCGGGCGGCGGTCGCCGAGGCCGGGCTGGTTGACGACTTCGACGAGGTCGAGGTGGTCGAGTCGGTACCGCTGTCGCCGACACCCAGTTCAGCGGACTGGCCGTTGCCGGTGGTGCCGAGCTTCTCGCCCAGCCGGGTGTGACTGAGCCGGTCCTTGCCCTCGGCGTAGAGCCGGTTCGCCTGGGCCTGGGCCACCCCGGCCGCCTCCTGCACCGTCGGGTGGTCGAGAACCTTGCGGCCCTGCAGCACCAACTGTTCGTACCGCTCCCGGCCCGCCCGGGCGCCCAGGACGAAGCCCACAGCCAGCCCGCCGACGAACCACAGCTTTCCGCGCATGGCGGCTCCTTCCGTGTTGACGCGGGTCCGTCCACCGGATGTTCCCGGCGGGTTAGGTGTCTCGCGCCTGCGTCGTCTGTCCCCAGGTCGGTACCCATCCTCCACCGAAGTCATGCCTGGTTGGGGCCAGCCAGACGATTTGTCCGGTATAGGATCCCTCGGCGGCCGGGACAGGACGCCCGGGATCCCGAGCGACAACCCGCTGGACCACCACCCCCGGTGGTCCTGTACTCTTGTCCCGTCGCACCGCACCGGAGAGATCCGGTACCGGACACCGCGATCCCCCGTAGCTCAATTGGCAGAGCAGCCGGCTGTTAACCGGCAGGTTTTTGGTTCGAGTCCAAACGGGGGAGCTTCACCAACTTCCCGCCCGCCGGCCCACCCGGCGGGCATCGTTTTATCCGGGGTCCATCCGCAAGGTCCGGGGACCCGCCCTGCCGCTCCGCGCCGTCCCGCCGCGGGTGTGTGAAGGGCGGGGCGTTCCGAGGCGCGGGCGGGTCGGGAGAGACGGCGCACGGAACGGGTGGGGATGATGGCCGGATCGCGCAGCCGTACCGCTCTGCTGGGGGCAGCCCTGCTGGTGGTCGGCTGGCTCGCGGTCGCCGCGGTCGCCGGTCCGTACGCGGGACGGCTCGGCGAGGTCGCCGTCAACGACAACGCGGCCTTCCTGCCCGAGGACGCGGAGGCGACCCGGGCCCAGCGGCTCGCCGCCGATTTCGCCGAGCGGGAGACGGTACCCGCGCTGGTCGTCTACACCCGCGCGGGCGGGATCACCGACGCCGACCGGCAGCGGGTCGCCGCCGCCGCGACCCGGTTCAGCGGGATCCCGGGTGTGGTCACCCCGCTGCCGCCGCCGATACCCAGCACGGACGGCATGGCACTGCAGGTGATCGTGCCGGTCGACAGCGCGGACGGCGACCGGACCCCCGAGGTGGTCGGCGAGCTGCGTCGGACGGCCGAGCAGTCCGCCACGGACGGGCTGCGGGTCGCCGTCGGCGGCCCGGCCGGTCTGCTCGGCGACCTGGTGGAGGTCTTCTCCTCGATCGACGGGCCACTGCTGCTGGTCACCCTCGGTGTGGTGCTGGTGATCCTGCTCGTCGTCTACCGCAGCCCGGTGTTGTGGATCATCCCGCTGCTGGCCGCCGGCATCTCGTACGCCCTCGCCGCGCTGGCCGTCTACTTCCTGGCCAAGACCGAGGTGATCATGCTGAACGGGCAGGCCCAGGGCATCCTCACCGTGCTCGTCTTCGGTGCCGGCACCGACTACGCCCTGCTGCTGATCGCCCGCTACCGGGAGGAACTCTGCCACCACGAGGGAACCGTCCAGGCCCTGTTCGCCGCCTGGCGCGGCGCCGCGCCGGCCATCGTCGCCTCCGCCGGTACGGTCATCGCCGGCCTGCTCTGCCTGCTGCTCTCCAGCCTCACCTCGAACCAGGCCCTCGGGCCGGTCGCCGCGGTCGGGATCGGCGCCACCCTGGTGGTCATGCTCACCCTCCTGCCCGCACTGCTGCTGCTCGGCGGCCGGTGGGCGTTCTGGCCCCGGTCGCCGTACCGTGAACACGCCGCCACCGTCGGTCGGCTGTGGAAGCCGACCGCCCACTTCATCGCCCGCCGGTCCCGGGCGGTCTGGCTGGTGACCACCCTCGTCCTGGTCGGGTTCGCCATCGGGCTGACCCAGCTCGGCAGCACCCGGCTCGGCGAGACCGAACTGTTCACCGACCGGCCCGACTCGGTGGTCGCGCAGGAGGTCATCGACCGGCACTTCCCCGGCGGGATGGGCAGCCCGGCCGAGATCTTCACCGCCGCCGGTGCCGCCGACCAGGTGACCGCGGCGGCCCGGTCGGTGCCCGGGGTGGCCGAGGTCCGGGCCGTACCCGCCGGGAACCCCGATCCGACCGGCACGGGCGACCCGGGTGCCGGCCCCGGCGGGGCCGCCGGTCCGCCGAAGGTGGTGGACGGACGGGTGCTGCTCCAGGCCACCCTGGCCACATCACCGGACAGCGAGTCGGCGGAGCGGACGGTACGGCAACTGCGGGTCGCCGTACACGCCGTACCGGGTGCGGACGCGGTGGTCGGCGGATTCACCGCGACCACGGTGGACACCTCGGACGCGGCCATCCGGGACCGCAACGTCATCATCCCGGTGGTGCTCGGGGTGATCGCCGTGGTCCTGGCCCTGCTCCTGCGGTCCCTGCTCGCCCCGGTGCTGCTGATCCTGACCGTGGTGCTGTCCTTCCTGGCCACCCTGGGACTCTGCGCCCTGCTGTTCCGGTACGTCTTCGGGTTCCCCGGGGTCGACTCGTCGTTTCCGCTCTTCGCCTTCGTGTTCCTGGTGGCGCTCGGCATCGACTACAACATCTTCCTGATGAGCCGGGTACGGGAGGAGGCCGTCCGGCGGGGGACCCGCGCCGGGGTGCTGCGCGGGCTGGTGGTCACCGGTGGCGTCATCACCTCGGCCGGGATCGTCCTCGCCGCGACCTTCTCGGCGCTCGCCGTACTTCCGCTGGTGATCCTGATCGAGCTGGGGGTCGCGGTCGCGCTCGGCGTACTGCTGGACACCATCGTGGTCCGCTCGCTGCTGGTCCCGGCGCTGACCTACGACCTCGGCCCGGTGATCTGGTGGCCGTCCCGGTTGTTCCGGGCCCCGGACCGGCCCGACCACGGGTGAGCCGGTGACAACGGGGACCGGGCCGTCGGCCGGAGCGGCGGGTGGCCCGGTGACGACAAGGAACACGCCGCCGGCCGAGACCGACGTGGTGATCGTCGGCGGCGGGCTCGCCGGGCTGGCCGCCGCCCGGCGTCTGCACCGGGCCGGCACACCCTGGACGCTGGTCGAGGCCACCGACCGGCTCGGCGGCCGGGTCGCCACCGACCGGGTCGACGGCTACCTGATCGACCATGGCTTCCAGGTGGTGAACACCGGTTATCCCCGGCAGGCGGACCTGGTCGACCCGGCCGACCTGGAGCTGGGCTTCTTCACCCACGGTGTGCTGGTGTGCCGGGGTGAGGGCCGGCACCGGATGGTCCACCCGCTGCGGGACCCGCTCGGCGCGGCCCGGACCATCGCCACCGGTCTGGCCGACGCTGTCGACCTCGGCCGGATGGCGCAGGCGCCCGGCACCCTCGGCCGGCTCGGCCGCGCCGTGGGCGCACACCGGATCAGCAGTGTCGGCCGGGCGTTCGACCGGCTGCGGTTGGCCGGGTTCGCCGGACGCTGCGCCACGTACCCGGTCGAGCGGCTGCTCGCCGCGCCGGAGCTGAGCACCGAACTGGAACTGCGCCGGGTCGGCCTCTCCGACCGGGCGGTGGAGGAACTGCTCCGGCCGTTCCTCTCCGGGGTCTTCGGCGAGCGGGAGCTGACCACGTCCAGCCGCGTGCTGGCGATGGTGGTCCGCGCCTTCACCCGGGGCCGGATCGGGCTGCCGGCGGCCGGGATGGGCGCCCTGCCGGCAGCGGTCGCCGCACCGCTGCCGGCCTCGCTGATCACCCTCGGCGTGCCAGCCTCCTCGGTCCGGCCCGGGCTGGTGGTCACCCCGGCCGGCGCGATCCGCTGCCGGGCCGTCCTGGTCGCCACCGACCCGGGTACGGCCAGCGCACTGCTACCGACCCTCGGCCCGGTACGGATGAACCAGCTGACCACGTACTACCACTCGACCCTGGAGCCGCCGGTCGACGAGCCGATCCTGCTGCTCGACGGGGACCGGGGCGGACTGGTCGCCAACACGGTCGTGCCCAGCCTGGCCGTGCCGATGTACGCCCCGGCCGGGCGGCACCTGGTCGCCACCTCGGTGGCCGGTCCGCAGGCCCCGCCGGAGCCGGTCGTCCGGGCCGAACTCGCCCGGCTCTACGGCGTACCGGTCGACGACTGGGAGCACCTGACCACGGTCGCGGTGCCGGCGGCGCTACCCGCCGCGCCGCCGCCACAGGGGCGGCTCCGCAAGCCGGTGGTGGTGGGGGAGGGGCTCTTCGTCGCCGGCGACCACCGGGCCAGCCCGTCGGTGCAGGGCGCGTTGGCCAGCGGTTGGCGCGCCGCGGGAGTGATCCTCCGGCGGCTGCGGAGTCGCGGCTCGCTCGGAGCGGGGGACTCGTGATCCCCGGTCACGGGTCAACCGCCCGGGTAGGGGCCGGCGTGGCCCGGTCGGCGTCGCCCGGTGGTCGGCTCCGGTTGCTATCCTCGCCCTGCCGACCCGATCGTGGCGTACGCCGGGCCCGGTTCGGCGGCCGACCGCGCCCAGCTCTGATGTCGGTGGTCGGTCGGCGGTACACCGGGATACGATCCCGGCGCTGCCAGCGCGGGGCGGTAGCTCAGTCGGTTAGAGCAGGGGACTCATAATCCCTCGGTCGCGGGTTCGAGTCCCGCCCGCCCCACCAGGCAAACCCTGGTCAGCCATGCTGCCGACGACCCGGCCGCACCACGCCGAGGGCCGGGCCGAACCCCTCAGTCCGCACTGATTCCGCAGCCGCACGACCGGCGACCGAGAATGCTGGGCGGACCACCTCGCCGGGCACCACAGGGGCTGTCAGCCTCTCCTGACCGACTCAGGGTCGTTCGGCTGGTGCGGCGCTCCACCTTGTCCCCGTCCGGAAGGCTGGACGGTCTGGGGACTGCCCGACGAGGAGATCCGCTTCAGCGCTGTCCGCCGCGCTTCTTCGGCTCACGGAAGTGCGCGCACGGCTGCTCGGTCCTAACGTGCCAGATGCTCCCCACCAGGGCGACGGGGTAGTCGATCTCTCTGACCCGGCGATCGCCGGTCTCGACCGAGAATCGCATCGGCAACAGCTCACTCCCGAACGCGGTCGCGCATTCGAGGCGCAGCTCGACATCGATCAAGTCGGTATCACCGGGGCGTAGCAAGCGAGACTCGCCGGTGTCACGGACCAGGGCACCCGGTCCTTGCCCAGTCGCCGCACGAACCGTGATCGGCGCTTGGCCCGCGTTGGTCACGGCCAGTTGCCCGTCCAGCTCAAGGACGCCCGGGACGTCCGAACCCCCGCCGGCGATGGTCGCGGGGAAGGCCAGGAGTGCGACCGAAGCATTTCGCTCCCGCTCCTCCCGCGAGTCCCGCAGCACGCTCACACCAAAGCCACCAAGCACCCCGCCGACAACAAAGGCAGCGACGAGCCGGACACTCATCTTCCGTCTGGCCAGGAGGCGGTCGGGAACCACGCTGCCCGCCGCCGTCGACTGGTGGTGGTGCTCATCCAGGTCGATCACTCCACGCTCCACCGACATGGTGCCAGCCTAGGGCGCGGGGGAGCAACCAACAGATCCGTCGGTTGAGCCTGTCTCGGTACGGGCTGGTAGGTAGCGTTGGCTTCGGCGAAAGTACGGCGGATCCTTCGGAATGTTCTGCCTGGGTGTTTGCCCGTTCCCGTCGCGCCGGGTCAAGGAGGCGAAAACAGTGGCGAAGGTCTTGTTCGTGGTGTCCGGTGCGCAGTACTGGACGCTGAAGGACGGTCACCGTCATCCCACCGGTTACTGGGCTGAAGAATTCGTCGCGCCCTACAGCGTTTTCACCGGGGCGGGCCACCAGGTCACCGTCGCGACCCCTGGTGGCGTCATTCCCACCGTCGACACCATGAGCCTGCGCCCCAGCATGGCGGGTGGCGAAGACAATTCGCTCGCACAGGAAGCCGTCATCGAGAAGGCCGAAGAACTTCGCCGCCCGCTCGTCCTGAGAGACGTCAGCGTCGACGACTACGACGTCGTCTACTATCCCGGCGGACACGGTCCGATGGAAGACCTGGCATATGACCGCGACTCGGGGAAGCTCCTCAGAGACGCGCTCGCGTCCGGTAAGCCCCTCGCCGTCGTGTGCCACGCACCCGCCGCTCTTCTCGCCACCCGCGATGTCAACGGGAACTCCCCGTTCGTTGGATACCGGACCACCGGGTTCACGAACGACGAGGAAGAGGCCGTGCACCTGCGGGACAGGGCGAAGTGGCTCATGGAAGACGAGGTGCGCAACCTGCCCACCGACTACTCCCGTGGCCCCGTTTTCGAGCCCTACCTGGTCAGCGACCGAAACCTCTACACGGGTCAGAACCCCGCCTCGTCCGGTCCTCTCGCCAAGGAGGTCCTCAAGGTGCTGTAGGGGCGGCGCCGGCCGGCAGACCACGTACCGGAGTTCAGCCGGTGGCCTACGCCGGGCCGCGTCCCGCCCGAACAGCGGCCGACCAGTCGGGGTGGACCATCCGAGAAGATGATCAAGGAAGCTGGTCCGCGACACTAGTGTCCCGGACATGCTGCTTGCCACGGTCCCGACGTTCTCCCGCGTGCGGATCACCGGTCCCGGTCCGACGGGTCGGTCCGACGACGGGTCACCGGCGATCGGCGACGTGGTCACCGTGTGGACCCGGCGGGTGAGCGACGAGAACCCGTTCGCGCTCGTCGAGCTCCGAGGGGTCGTGCACGGCCGACGCGGCCTCGTGTGGCTGCCGGAAGACGCCGAGGTGGAGGTCGTCGAGCCGCCCCGCTACGCCGGCCGTCCCGAGGACCTGGTCACGCAGGCGAGGCCGGTCAAGGCTCCCGAGGGGAGCAAGGGCGTGATGAAGACAGCGGAGGGCTGGCCGGAGCTCATCTGGCAGTCCGACATCGTGTTCTCGCCCGTACAGGGATGGGACGACCCGGAGATCGCCGTCGAGGTCCTCCTGTGCGCGCTGGCGGTGGCGCCCGATGACGACCCGCAACTCAGGCCCATGCTGCTCGCCGCCCTGGCGGCACGCTACGCGCGTCTGCAACGTGACCCGAGGACGTACCCCGTCGCGCGGTACCCGTGGCGGAACCGGACCGCGCCGGGGCCGGACATGCTCGAGTACCTGCGGGGCTGAGCCGGCCGTCAGGCGCCCAGTCTCAGGTGTCCAGGGTGCGGCGAGGCGCCCGACGTCGCGGCGCGTCGGTCGGCCGACCGTGTCGGCCGGACCGGGCGACCGGGCTCGACGCGTCGGCCGGTCTGACGTGGTCGACGCGCGGCCTGCCCGATCCTTTTGTTGCTACGAGCAAAAGTTGAGCCTAGTCCGTCGAAAGATGTAGACATGTCGACGCCACGGCCGTTAGGGTCGGTCAATATCAACATGTTTCGGCGAGGTAACCGGCGGCGCGGTTAGCTCACCGTCTGAGGGCCACGGTCCGGGCCGGGGGAACCGACTCCCCAGCCTGCCGGTGTCCGCAGACCGTCGCTGGCACGGTCCCCCGTGTCATGGCGACGACGTCGGTCTCCGCCGCTTCGGCGACGCGTGGTCGGCGTCCACCCCCACCGAGGACTCCACCCCCACCACCACCACCAAGGATCCGGCCCCGCCCACCGTCCACCTTCGCCAACAGGGCTGACACCTCCATCCACACCTCCGTCCTGACCGGACGGCAACCGCGTCACCCGGTCCGCCCCAGGTGGACCGCGTCGGTGTGCGGTCTGCCGCCATGCCGTCCGTCGATCCGGGAAACCCCCGGTCGGCGACGTTCCGCACGACTCGCGAAAGGTATGTCCGACATGCCAGCTCTCCCTGTGCGATGCCGCACACCGAGGCGTCCGTGGCTACTCGCCCGGCTCGCCACGGGCCGGCCCAGCCGACCGATGAGGGTGCTCGCGGTAATGGCCGTCCTGCTCGCCGGCTCCGTGGTCGCCGCCGTACCGGCCAGCGCCCGCCCGGCGGACACCGAACCCACCTCGGCCAACGGCACCGCGTCGGCCGGACAACTGCAGGCCCAGGTGCTCACCTGGACGGCGGGCAACAGCACGCTGGAGTACACCTCCGCGCCCACCACCGCCGTCGCCGGGCCGACCACCATCGTCTTCGAGAACAGCGCCGCGACCGGCAACACCACCGGCATGCAGCACACGCTCACGTTCGACACGAGCAACCCGGACTACAACCGGGACGTGGAGCTGAACATCCTGGCCGACCCGTTCGACGCCAACAACGGGCGGCACCAGGTCGACGTGGTGCTCACCCCGGGCACGTACCGCTACTTCTGCGTGATCCCCGGACACGGCACGATGAACGGTCTGCTCGTCGTCACCGGCGGTGGCGAGGACAGCACGCCGCCCACGGTGACCGCCGAGGTCACCGGTGAGCAGGACGAGGACGGGGCGTACGTCGGCTCCGCCACGGTCACCCTGTCCGCCACCGACACCGGCTCCGGTGTCGGTCGGGTGGAGTACTCCCTGGACGGCGGCCCGTACGGCACCTACTCGGCGCCGGTGACGGTCAGCGCCTACGGCGAGCACACGGTGACGTACCGGGCGACCGACGTGGCGGGCAACACCTCGGCGGTGCAGTCGACGACCTTCGAGGTGGTGCGGCCGTCGAGCCCGGACACCACCGCCCCCACGGTGACCGCCGCCGTGACCGGTGAGCAGGACGAGGAGGGCGCGTACGTCGGGATGGCGACGGTGACCCTGACCGCCAGCGACACGGAGTCCGGGGTGGAGCGGGTCGAGTACTCGCTGAACGGGCAGGCGTACGCGGCGTACACCGCGCCGTTCATGGTCCACGAGCCGGGTCAGCACACGGTGACGTACCGGGCCACCGACGTCGCCGGCAACACCTCGCCGGTGCAGTCGACCGCGTTCGAGGTGGTGGCGCCGTCGGATCCGGACACCACCGCCCCGACGGTGACCGCCGCGGTGACCGGTGAGCAGGACGAGGAGGGCGCGTACGTCGGGATGGCGACGGTGACGCTGACCGCCAGCGACACGGAGTCGGGGGTGGAGCGGGTCGAGTACTCGCTGAACGGGCAGGCGTACGCGGCGTACACCGCGCCGTTCATGGTCCACGAGCCGGGTGAGCACACGGTCAGCTACCGGGCCACCGACCAGGCAGGCAACACCTCCGCCGCGCAGTCCGTCACCTTCGAGGTGGCCGGCACGTCGACCCCGGACACCACACCGCCGACCGTGACCGGTGGGGTCACCGGTGACCAGGACGACAACGGCGGCTACCTCGGTGCCGCCACGGTCACCATCTCCGCCACCGACGCCGGCTCCGGGGTCGACCGGGTCGAGTACTCGCTCGACGGGCAGCCGTACACGGCGTACACCGCCCCGGTGACGGTCAACACCGTCGGCGAGCACAAGGTCGACTTCCGGGCCACCGACCACGCGGGCAACATCTCGGAACCGCAGTCGGTCACGTTCCAGGTCGTCGCGGCACCGGACCCGGACACCACCGCGCCGACCGCGACCGCCACCGTCGCCGGCAACCGGGACGGCAACGGCGCCTACGTCGGTGCCGCCACGGTCACCGTCTCCGCCACCGACGCCGGCTCCGGGGTCGACCGGGTCGAGTACTCGCTCGACGGGCAGCCGTACGCGGCGTACACCGCGCCGGTGACGGTCAACCAGCCAGGCCAGCACACCGTCGCGTACCGGGCGACGGACGTCGCCGGCAACACCTCCACCCCCGGATCGGTCTCCTTCACCGTGGTCGCGCCCCCCAACCCCGACACCACCGCGCCCACGGTGAACGCCGCGATCACCGGACAACAGAACGGCAGCTGGGCGTACGTCGGCAGCGCCACGATCATGCTGACCGCCACCGACAGCGGCTCCGGCGTGTACCGCGTCGAGTACGCCCTCGACGGGCGCGGCTACGTCACCTACACCGGACCGCTCACGGTCAACACCCCCGGCCCGCACACGGTCAGCTACCGGGCCACCGACCGGGCCGGCAACACCTCGGGCACCGGGTCGACCACGTTCACCGTGGTCGAGAGCGGACCGCCGGCACCGAACTGCCGGGTGACCGACACCCGGCCGACGGTCTGGCTCGGCACCGCGAACAGCGGGGTGGCCAACCGGGTGATCGAGGGCGGTTGCTCGATCAACGACCTGATCGAGGACGAGCGGGCCTGGCCCGGCCACGACGAGTTCGTGGACCACGTCACGGCGGTCGCCGACCACCTGCACCAGCGGGGCAGGATCCAGCTCAGGGAGCGCAACACCCTGGTCCGCACGGCCCGGGAGTCCAACGTCGGCAGGTCCGAGGAGAAGCAGGGCTACCAGCCGCTGCTCGACCGCTCGAACGCCTCGTTCACGCTCTGGGAGCAGGTCGGCGCGGGCGGTTTCCGCCGCAACGCCGACGGTTCGATCACCAGCCGGGCCGTCGACGGCCTGGGCATGCTCTGGTTCCCCGTCCGCGGCTACGGCGACTTCTCGCTCAAGCTCCAGTGGCGCGACGACGCCCCCGGTGACGGTCGGGCCAACAGCGGGGTCTTCGTCCGGTTCCCGCAGCCGCACCAGCACCCGCAGGAGCCCCGCCCCGAGTGGGTCGCCATCAAGTACGGCCACGAGCTCCAGATCTTCGACCGGGCCGACGGCGACCAGTACAAGAGCGGGTCAGTGTACGGCTTCGACCAGGTCGACCTGGACGGCGCCGGGGTCACCCCGAAGGGCACCTGGAACGACTACGAGATCCGGGTGGTCGGCCAGCACTACTCGGTGTTCCGCAACGGCAAGCTGATCAACCAGTACGACAACGTCCCCGGAGCCGTCTTCAGCCCGCCTCGGGCCGACGACCCGGGCGGCGCCGGACGGCAGAACGCGACCGGCTACATCGGCCTGCAGAACCACGGTGCCGGCGACATCGTCAGCTTCCGCAACATCCGGATCGCCCCGCTGACCCCGTGACCGTACGTCGTCCTCTCCGCCACCGGCGTCAGCGGTGGTGGGCCGAGCGATTGGATACCGCCTTGGACAAGGAAATGAACGACATCGGCGGGCCGGTGCGGTCACCGGCCGCCGAGGGGCCGGAGGTCCGCCGGTCGTCCCCGGCCCGGCTGTTCGACTCGGGGACCGGCCGGGCCGTGCTGGTGGCGGTGGTGATGCTGGTGACGCTGGTCGGCGCGGGTGGCGGGCTCGCCCTCGCCCGCGACGACACCGCCGCCGAGTCGGCCGGGCAGCCGGCGGTCGAGGCCGCCGCCGCGGCCCGGTCGGCGGAGCGGCCGGAGGGCTGCGTCGCCCCGGACCGCCGGCTCAGCCTGTACGCGGTGGAGCTGCCCAAGGACCCGGTGACGAACCAGGTACGGCTCGGCTACGGCCTCACCCCGCAGACGGCCTCGTACCCCGGTCCGACGATGGAGATGATCGAGGGGGAGTGTCTGGCGATCACCCTGCACAACCAGGTGCCGGCCGCGACCCTGGAACAGCTGCGTACCGATCCGGCACACCCGGTCGGGGTGTCGCTGCACGTGCACGGGGTCAAGTACACCCAGCAGTCCGACGGCACGGTGCACAGCGACTCGTTCGTGCCGCCGGGCGGATCGCGGACGTACTTCTGGTTCGCCAAGCCGCGGACCGCGACCTCGCCGGGTACCGCCGGCTACTGGTGGTACCACGACCACGTGGTCGGCGGCCCGCACGGCACGCAGGGCCTGCGCTCCGGGCTCTTCGGCGGCCTGGTGGTACGCCGGCAGGGCGACCCACGGCCCGACCGGACGTACGTGACGGTCTTCGGCGACCGGCAGACCATCAACCTGCGGCGCAGCGCGGAGGCGGACACCTGCGACCCGGTGAACCCGGTGCCGGGTCCGACCTGCCTGGTGGCGAAGCTCGGCGAGCGGGTCGAGTTCATCGTCATCGGCATCGGGGACGACATGCACACCTTCCACGTGCACGGACACTCCTGGGCCGACACCCGGACCGGCCTGGTCGACGGCAGCAAGGCGCTGGTCGACTCGGTCCCGATCATCGACAACAAGACGCTCGGCCCGGGTGACAGTTTCGGCGTGCAGTTCGTCGCCGGCGACTCGGTCGGACCGGGGCACTGGATGCTGCACTGCCACATGCAGTTCCACTCCGACCTGGGCATGTCCACGACATTGCACGTGCTGGACGAGAACGGGCAGATGCCGCCGCACGCCGGTGGCCACGCGCCGGCCGCGCCGGCCCAGGGCGCGGCGGCACCCGCCGACGCGCACACCAACCACCGATGACCCGCGACCACGCCCCACTGACCACCTCTGCGACTCTTCGTACCCCCTCTGGAGGAGGAGAAATGGCTCACCCACGCCATTTCCGGCTGTCCCGACCGGTCGGGCGATCCCGTCCCGGCCCCGCTGACCCACCGTCCCTCGCGCTCACCCCGGTGTCCCGGCCACCCCGGCACGCCGGCCCGTTCCGCCGCGCGGTCGCGCTGGCCTCCGCTGCCGTACTCGCGTTCGGCCTGTTGAGCGCGCCGGCCGCGCCGGCCGTCGCGGCCCCGGACCCGGGCCTCGGCGGGGTGGCGCCGGCCTGGGGCGGCCGGGCGGTGAACGTGCTGGTCTTCCACGGCCCGGCGGCCTCCCAGGAGGACCCGGTCGCCAGGGCGGTCAACACGATCCGGAAGCTGGGCGACGAGAACGGCTTCAACGTCCACGACTCCGACGACCCGTCGGTCTTCACCGCCGACAACCTGGACCGCTACCGCGGCGTGGTGTTCCTGTCCGCCAACGGGGTGACCCTGAACGACTCCCAGGAGGCGGCCTTCCAGGCGTACGTCAAGGGGGGTGGCGGTTTCGTCGGCATCCACGACGCCGCCCGGGCACAGCCCGGCTCCGAGTGGTTCACCGGCCTGATCGGCACCCGTCCGGCGGCGACCCTGCCGAACGCGGAGAAGATCGAGAGCGTCACGGCGAGCGGCAACAACCCGCCGAACGAGATCGTCGAGAACCTGATCGACGGGGCGACCGGCACCAAGTGGCTGGTCCGTACCCCGACGGCCTGGGTGAGCGCCAAGCTCGCCGAGCCGAAGGCGATCGCCCAGTACGCGCTGACGTCGGCGAACGACTTCGTCGGCCGCGACCCGAAGGACTGGACCCTGCAGGGGTCGGCCGACGGCAACACCTGGACCGATCTGGATCGCCGGACCGGGGAGACCTTCTCGGGGCGGTTCCAGACCCGGCAGTTCACGTTCAGCAACACCCAGGCGTACCAGTACTACCGGCTGAACATCACCGCGAACAGCGGTGAGCCGCTGATCCAGCTCGCCGAGCTGTGGCTGATCGGCCCGGACGCGGGGCCCGCACCGGAGACCCGGGTGCAGGAGGCCGTGGTGGACGTGGTCGACCGGCAGCATCCGGCGAACAAGGGGCTGCCGCTGAACTGGACCCGCTCCGACCAGTGGATGAACTGGGACCCGAGCCCGGTCGGCCGGGTGCACACGGTCGCCCAGGTCAAGGAGAGCACCTACGACGCGGGGCTGGGCGGCAACGGCGCGTTCCACCCGGTCTCCTGGTGCCGCGACTACGACGGTGGCCGGTCGTTCTACACCGGCATGGGCCGTACCGAGGCCAGCTACACCACCGACACCCGGTTCCGCGGCCACCTGCTCGGGGCGATCCAGTGGGCGACCGGCATGGTCCGGGGCGACTGCCAGGCGACCATCGCCTCGAACTACCGGATCGAACGGCTGACCGCCGCCAACCAGTCCGGGCAGCTCGACCAGATCGGTGAGCCGCACGGCCTGACCATCGCGCCGGACGGCAAGGTCTTCTACATCGGCAAGGCCGCCTGCCCGTCCGGGCCGGTCGCCGACTGGGCCAACCCGAACGTCGGCCTGGGCTGCGGCACGATCCACCAGTGGGATCCGAAGAACAAGCAGGTCAAGCTGCTGACCACGTTGAAGGTGATGGGCAACCGGGGCAGCGGCAGCGAGCTGGTGAAGAACGAGGAGGGCCTGGTCGGCATCACCCTCGACCCGAAGTTCGCGGAGAACGGCTGGTTCTACGTCTACTGGATGCCGCACGAGTCGATCGACCGGGAACGGCGGGTCGGCCAGCGTACGGTCTCGCGGTTCACCTACGACCACGCGGCGCAGTCGGTCGACCAGGGCACCCGCAAGGACCTGCTGCACTGGGACACCCAGATCCACAGCTGCTGCCACGCCGGTGGCGGGATGACCTTCGACGAGTCCGGCAACCTCTACGTCGGCACCGGGGACAGCAACTCCTCCGGCGGTTCGGACGGCTACTCCGGCAACAACTGGACCCAGGAGTACGCCGGCATCTCGTTCCAGGACGCCCGCCGTACCTCCGGCAACACGAACGACCTCAACGGCAAGATCCTCCGGATCCACCCGGAGTCCGACGGGACGTACACGATTCCGGACGGCAACCTCTTCACCGGGCAGGAACAGGGCGGCGGCAAGACCCGCCCGGAGATCTACGTGATGGGCGTGCGCAACATCGCCCGGATCGCCTGGGACCCGGTCAACGACTGGCTCACCGCCGCCTGGGTCGGCCCGGACGCCGGTGCGCCGAACCCCGAGCTGGGACCGGCGAAGTACGAGACCGCCACGATCATCACCTCGGCGGGCAACCACGGCTGGCCGTACTGCATGGGCAACCGGCAGCCGTACCGGGACCGCAGCAACACCGACGCCAAGGTGCTGACCGGCTGGTACGACTGCGACAACCCGAAGAACGAGTCGCCGCGCAACACCGGCCTGGTCAACCTTCCGCCGGTCCGGGACAACATGGTCTGGTACTCGCCGCAGGGTGGTGGGCCGGTCTTCCCGGAGCGGGCCGACGGCAGCGGCCTGCCGACGTACAAGACCGAGGACATCACGCTGACCCAGCCGTACCTGAGCGGCGGCGGGCAGGCCATCATGGACGGTCCGACGTACCAGCGGGAGAACGTCGACGTGAACAGCGGCGTCGCCTGGCCGGCGTACTGGGACGACAAGTGGTTCATCGGTGACCAGTCCAACTCCAACAACCGGGTCGCGATCACCGTCAACCCGGACACCGTCGCGCACGCCGGTGCGCCGGCCTTCGCCGAGGACCTGCGCAGCATCATCCAGGGCGGTAACGGCGCGAACCAGCTCCAGTCCTGGATGGACGCGAAGTTCGGTCCCGACGGCGCGCTCTACCTGCTCGACTACGGCAGCGGCTTCTTCAGCCTGCACGCGAACCAGAAGCTGGTCCGCATCACGTACCAGGGTGGCCAGGCCACCCCGAACCCGAGCCTGGCCACGGCGCGGTCGGTCGCGCCGAGCCAGCCCCGGACCATCGGGTTCTCCGCCGCGAAGGTCGGCGGCGTGGCCTGGGAGTGGGACTTCGGCGACGGCGCCAAGGTGTCGACGGCGCCCCACCCGACGCACACCTACAAGCGGTACGGCACCTTCCAGGCGACGCTGAAGGTGACGTACGCCGATGGTGAGGTCGTCACCGGGAAGGTCGACGTCAACGCCGGCTGCACCGCGCCGGACGCCCGGCCGACGGTCTGGTTGTTGGAGACCGACACCGGGGTGGCCAACCGCCAGGCCGGCGGGGGCTGCACGATCAACGACCTGATCGACGACGAGAGCGCCTGGCCGAACCGGGCCTCGTTCGTGGCCCACCTGGACGCCGTGCTCGCCGAGCTGACCGCGGCACACGTCATCGACAACCGCGAGATGCGGGCGTTGCGCCGGGCCGGGACGCAGTCCCCGATCGGCGCCACCGAGGGGTACAAGACGATCTTCGACGGCTCGGCGAAGTCGCTCGCCGGCTGGCGCCAGGCACCCAGCGGGTCGTTCTCGCTGCGTCCGGACGGGTCGATCCGCAGCTCCGGCGGCCTCGGCATGCTGTGGTACGCGGATCAGCAGTTCGCCGACTACTCGATCAAGGTGCAGTTCCGGGACCTCTCCCCGGAGGGTGTGCGGGCCAACAGCGGTCTCTTCGTCCGGTTCCCGGACCCGAGAACACCGCTGGAGCAGCGTCCACCCGGCAGCTGCGGCACGGTCGGCTCGGCCCGTAGTTCCCAGGCCTGGGTGGCGATCTACTGCGGTCACGAGATCCAGATCTACGACGGCGAGACCGGCGAGCCGCAGAAGACCGGCTCGGTCTACAACTTCGCGCCGAACACGCTGGAGAAGGCCGGTGTGACCCCGAAGAACCAGTGGAACGACTACGAGATCCACGTGGTCGGCCAGCACTACACGATGATCCGCAACGGCGTGGTGATCGCCGAGTTCGACAACACGCCCGGCAAGCAGTCGTCCCGCCAGGGTGACCCGCCGACGGACCTGCGACAGTTCCTCAGCGGGTTCGTCGGGTTGCAGAACCACGGCACCAATGACCTGATCGAGTTCCGCAACGTCCGGGTGCGGGCACTCTGACCGACCGCGCACCGACCGACAGGTGATCGAGGGCTGGCTCCAGGGCCAGCCCTCGATCGTGTCCCGGGTCGGCTGCCGTCGTCGGGCCTTCTTCCCCGCTCGGGTGTCCGCAGTACCGTCGACAGGGCGACAGGTGGTTTCCCGGGTCTCCTCGGAGCGGTGCGGCGCCGCGGCGGCGGAAGAGTTCGTTGCGGGGATCTGCCAGGATGACGGTGTCAATGGATCTTGTCAGGGGTCTACCCACGGCCTGCGGATCGAGCTCGATGGGGTGCCGCTGTGAACGAGGCTGGTCTGCTGACGCGGTGGCGGGCGGCGGCCGTCGCGGCCGGGGCGACCCGCGACGTGGCGGTGGTGTCCGCCGGGGCGGTGCTGCTGGGCCGATGGCGTGAGCCGCACCGGCGCTACCACAACGTGGACCACCTGACGGCCGTACTCGCTGTGGTGGACGCGGAGCAGGGCCACGCCGTCCGCCCCGATCTGGTGCGGCTGGCGGCCTGGTGTCACGACGCGGTCTACGACCCCCGGGCCGCTGGCGACGCCAACGAGCGGGCCAGCGCGGAACTCGCCGCGGAGCTGCTGACCGGGCTCGGTGTTCCGGGGGAGACGGTAGCCGAGGTGGTCAGGCTGGTACTGCTCACCGTCGGCCACCGGGCCGCACCCGAGGACCAAGACGGTGCCCTGCTCTGCGACGCCGATCTCGCGATCCTGGCCTCTCCCGCCCCCGAGTACGACCGCTACGCCGCCGCGATCCGCGCCGAGTACGCCCACGTTCCCGACCCGGCGTTCCAGGTCGGCCGGGCTGCGGTCCTGCGGAATCTGCTCGCCCTTCCCGCCCTCTTCCACGTGCCGGCGCTGGCCCGACGAGGCGAATCTGCCGCCCGGGACAACCTCCGCCGTGAGCTGGCCCGGCTCGGGCCTCCGGCCGACTAAACCGGAGTCTGCGGTCAGCCCAGGGCGCCGGTCAACCGGGGCGGCGCCGGAGGCGCGGGGAAGTTCGGCGCACCCGCTCGTCCGGTGGGAATTTCGTACGCCGAACGGCCCGGACCGCCCTGATACGGGTGGCCCGGGCCGTTCGGTCCGGTCGTCGAGTGTCGGTGGGGTCAGCGCCGTACCGCGCGGCGTCGCCGGGTCAGGTAGAGCAGAGCCGTTCCGGCGATCAGCAGCAGTACGCCGCCGACCATGAAGCCGATCGTGTTCGCACCGGTGAGCGCCAACCCTCCGCCCGAACCGCCAGCGTTGGTCTGCCGGACCGGGGGCTCCGCGACGGCGTCCGCTCCGTCCGGCGTCGGCTTGGTGGCTTCCGGCGTCGGACGGCCGCTCGACTTCTCCGGTTCCGGCTGCTGACCCCCAGGCTGCTGCCCGTTCCCTGACTGCTCGTCATCGTCGTCGGGCTGCTGCGCAGGAGGCTGCCCACCGGGCTGGTTCGCGGGTGGGTTGTTGTCACCCGGCTGGTCGGCGGGCGGGTTGTCGTCTCCCGGGTTGTCCGCCGGCGGGTTGTCGTCGCCGGGCTGGTCGGCGGGTGGCTGGTCGTCTCCCGGGTTGTCCGCCGGTGGGTTGTCGTCGCCGGGGTCGTCGGCGGGAGGGTTGTTGTCGCCGGGCTGGTCGGCGGGTGGCTGGTCGTCTCCCGGGTTGTCCGCCGGTGGGTTGTCGTCGCCAGGGTCGTCGGCCGGTGGGTTGTTGTCGCCGGGGTCGTCGGCGGGCGGGTCGTTCTCCGCGGGCTGGACCCAGATGCGGACGGAGTCGAGCGCGGGGATCTGGTTGGCGCGGGCCATCATCGGGATCCGGTGTGAGCCGTCGCCAGCCCAGGACGAGCACTGCGCGAGGCCGGCGGGCAGTCCCGGCACCTCGACGATCACCAGATCCGGCTCCTTCCCGCCCTTGCCGTCCTCCGTGGCGACGAAGAAGGCGGGCACCGGAGCAGGCTCGGCCGCCGCGTTGGTGCTGGTGAGCATCCGGCACGAGGTGTGGAAATGGCCCCGGACCAGGCCCTCCTCGTTGAGTAGCGACGATTCCCTGTAGTAGCCGCCCTGTGCGGCGGGCAGGAATCGGTCGCGGACGAGGTTGCGCGTGCTCACGACGATCCGGAAGCGTTCTCCCGCCCGTACCGTCTCGGGGGCCTCGGCGATCAGCAGTGTCGGGTTCTGCTCCGCGGCACCCAGCTCACCGAACGCGGTCGAGACGCACCGGTCACCCTCCTGGAAGCCGGTGTGCGCGGCGAGTCTGCTGTTGTCACAGTTGTCGCCGAGCGGTTCCAGGCCGTTGCCCGGGGCGCCCGCGCTCGGCGATCCGGACCCTGCGCCCGGGGTGGCGGGCGTCTCCTCACCGCCGTCCTGCTCCTCGCACTCCACCGCGTCCGGGGGAGCGGACGCCGACGGCGAGGCGCCCTCGGTGGCCGTGCCGGCTCCGCCGGCATCCTCCGACGTACCGGTGGACGCGGGTGCCGACGTGGGGTCGCAGCCGACCGGGGCCCGCTGGCCGGCGAGGGCCCGTTCGGTCCCGGCATTGGACGTCTGCGTGACGCCGACCAGGCCACCGAAGACGGTGAGCGTGGCGACCACGGCGAGAACCCGGCGGCGGGGGCCGGAACGGGCGGAAACGTGACCGTGGTGCGACGGTCGCATGGGTATGAACCTCCCGGATTCGCGTGCTGCGGGTTCGGGTCCGGCGGAGCCTGCCCGCCGCGACAGCCGCCCGTCCTCCGGCGTTCAGCCGGACCGACGGTCCACGTGCGACGGTGGCGCCGGTCGCGTCCCGTACGCCGCACCCACACGCTAGGGAGGGGGCGTCAGTGAATCAAACTCTCCTCAGGGAAATACGAATCTCTTGCACCACAGATAATGGAAACTTATGACGCGGTGCGGCGGCGCTGCTCGGCGACCGGTTTCCGGCTCACGGGTACGACCTCCACGTCGACACGTGCGTCCCGGCGACGCGGTGACCATGGGCGAAATGTGAACTTCTGCGCGTGCTACCTTCACGCGTCAGGGTTCGATCACCACCTCGCCCGGCGCTGAAGGTGGCGGCCGGGCGGCTCCCCGGTACTGCCTGGTCCGGCCCGGTTCCCGGGGTGATGTCCCGCCCATTTTCTTGACTGATTCCAGAAAACTGACCAGACTGCCGTGCGTGGCCACGACCCTGGACTTCCCGCTGATGCTGCGTGGGGCCGCGTTACGGGTGACCCGTCCTCGGGTGGCCGTGCTGAACGCGGTGCACACGCATCCGCACGCCGACACCGAGTCGATCATCGGTGCCGTGCGCGGCGAACTCCCCGAGGTGTCCCACCAGGCGGTGTACAACTCGCTGCACACGCTGACGGACGCGGGTCTGGTGCGACGCATCCAGCCCGCCGGCTCGGTGGCCCGGTACGAGTCGCGGGTCGGTGACAACCACCACCACGTCGTGTGCCGATCATGTGGTCTCATCGCCGACGTCGACTGCGCCGTCGGCGAGGCGCCCTGCCTGACCGCGTCCGACGACAACGGCTTCCGGATCGACGAGGCCGAGGTCGTCTACCGGGGCGTCTGCCCCGACTGTTCCACCGCAGGCAGTTCCTGACTCCCTGTTCCGCCCAAACACGGAAGGAATCCGTTGTCCGAGAACCCCATGTCCGAGCACCACGAGGCTGTCGTCCACGACGCGGACGCGGGTAGCGAGTCCCGCTGCCCGGTCGCCCACGGACGCGCCCCGCACCCGACCCAGGGCGGCGGCAACCGCAGCTGGTGGCCGGAGAGCATCAACCTGAAGATCCTCGCCAAGAACCCCGCCGTGCGGAGCCCCCTCGGCGAGGAGTTCGACTACGCCGAGGCGTTCAAGAGCCTCGACCTCGCCGCGGTGAAGCGGGACATCGCCGAGGTGCTCACCACCTCGCAGGACTGGTGGCCGGCCGACTTCGGCCACTACGGCCCGTTCATGATCCGGATGGCGTGGCACAGCGCCGGCACGTACCGGATCAGCGACGGCCGGGGCGGCGCCGGCGCCGGCATGCAGCGCTTCGCGCCGCTCAACAGCTGGCCGGACAACGCGAACCTGGACAAGGCCCGCCGCCTGCTCTGGCCGATCAAGAAGAAGTACGGTCAGAGCCTCTCCTGGGCCGACCTCATGATCCTCACCGGCAACGTCGCCCTGGAGTCGATGGGCTTCAAGACCTTCGGCTTCGCCGGCGGCCGCCCGGACGTCTGGGAGCCGGAGGAGGACGTCTACTGGGGTCCGGAGACCACCTGGCTGGGTGACCAGCGCTACACCGGCGACCGGGACCTGGAGAACCCGCTGGCCGCGGTCCAGATGGGTCTCATCTACGTGAACCCGGAGGGCCCGAACGGCAACCCGGACCCGCTGGCCTCGGCCCGGGACATCCGCGAGACGTTCCGCCGGATGGGGATGAACGACGAGGAGACGGTCGCGCTGATCGCCGGCGGCCACACCTTCGGCAAGACCCACGGCGCCGGACCTGCCGACAACGTCGGGGCCGAGCCGGAGGCGGCCCCGATCGAGCAGCAGGGTCTGGGCTGGAAGAACAGCTTCGGTACCGGCAAGGGCGCCGACACGATCACCAGCGGCCTGGAGGTCACCTGGACCACCACGCCGACCCGGTGGAGCAACAACTTCTTCTGGAACCTCTTCGGGTACGAGTGGGAGCTGACCAAGAGCCCGGCCGGCGCCAACCAGTGGAAGCCGAAGCACGGCGCCGGTGAGGGTACCGTCCCGGACGCCCACGACCCGGCGAAGCGCCACGCCCCGATGATGCTGACCTCGGACCTCGCCCTGAAGGTGGACCCGGTCTACGAGCAGATCTCGCGGCGGTTCATGGAGAACCCGGACCAGTTCGCGGACGCCTTCGCCCGGGCCTGGTTCAAGCTGACCCACCGTGACATGGGCCCGATCCAGCGCTACCTCGGTCCCGAGGTTCCCAGCGAGGTGCTGGTCTGGCAGGACCCGGTTCCGGCGGTGGACCACGAGCTGGTCGACGCCGGGGACGTCGCCGCCCTCAAGGCGCAGATCGCCGCCTCCGGGCTGTCCGTGTCCCAGCTGGTCTCCACCGCGTGGGCCTCGGCGTCGACGTTCCGGGGCGGTGACAAGCGCGGTGGCGCCAACGGCGCGCGTATCCGGCTGGAGCCGCAGAACAGCTGGGAGGTGAACAACCCGGACGAGCTGGCGCGGGTGCTGCGCACCCTGGAGGGGATCCAGGAGTCGTTCAACGCCGCCCAGACCGGCGGCCGGAAGGTGTCGCTGGCCGACCTGATCGTGCTCGCCGGTGGGGTCGGTGTCGAGCAGGCCGCGCGAAGCGCCGGCGTCGACGTCGAGGTGCCGTTCACCCCGGGGCGTACGGACGCGTCGCAGGAGCAGACCGACGTCGAGTCGTTCGCCGCGATGGAGCCGACCGCTGACGGGTTCCGCAACTACCTCGGCAAGGGCAACCGGCTGCCGGCGGAGTTCCTGCTGGTCGACCGGGCGAACCTGCTGACCCTGACCGCGCCCGAGATGACCGTCCTGGTCGGCGGTCTGCGCGTGCTCGGCGCGAACCACCAGCAGTCGTCGCTGGGGGTCTTCACCAGCACGCCCGGGGCGCTGACCAACGACTTCTTCGTCAACCTGCTCGACCTGGGTACGACGTGGAAGGCGACCTCGGAGGACGCCACCACCTTCGAGGGCCACGACCTGGCCACCGGCGAGGTCAAGTGGACCGGTACCCGGGCCGACCTCGTCTTCGGCTCGAACTCGGAGCTGCGGGCGCTGGCCGAGGTCTACGCCAGCGACGACGCCCGGGAGAAGTTCGTCCGGGACTTCGTGGCCGCGTGGGTCAAGGTCATGGAGCTGGACCGGTACGACCTGGTTTGATCCTGTGACGTCCAGGCCGGCCCGTCCGGGCCGGCCTGGACACCGGGGCGTCACCCGGTCGACGGGCAGGACGGAGTACACCCCGCCGACGAGGTGGCCGAGATCCATCTCCACGGTGTACTCGACGCGCGTGCCGCTGACCTGGAAGCCCGCGGTGCGGAGACTGTCGGCGTACCGTCGCTGGCTAGGTCAGGCGCGCGCCAACGGACGTCGGCTTCCAGGCTCCACGCGGTCGGCCGGACAGCTGGCCTCGGAACCCGACCGGCGACGGACGGCGGCCGGTACGGGACCGGGTCGGAGGGGCCGCGGGTGCAGGGCGGCGCGCAGTGCCGGTGCGAAGATCCGGCGGATCTCCGCCGACGGCAGGGTGTTGAGGGGCCGGATCGGGTTCAGGTACCGGGTGAAGATCAGGCCGCCGATCACGCCGACGGCGGCGGTGGCCCGATCGGTGGCGTCGGGGCCGCCGAGAAATTCAGCAATGCGGACGAGCAGCTCACTTTCCAGGTAGCCCCGGAAGGCGCGCATCGTGTCGTCGTCCTGCAACGCCATCCGGTTCTCGGTGGGGGCGGTGGCGTCCCAGAGTGTCGTGACGGCGGTGAGCAGCCGGTCGGCGAGGCCGGCCTGGTCGCCCTGCAGGGCGTGGAGGAGGGCGGGCGACTCGACGCAGAGCAGGTTCAGCGACTGACCGAAAAGTCCCTGCTTGGAGCCGAAGTGATAGCTGATCAGCGCCGAGTCGACCCCGGCGGCGGCGGCGACGGCGCGGACCGTGGTGCCCTGGTAGCCGTGCCGCAGGAACAGTTCACGGGCGGCCTCGGCGATCCGGGCCTTGGTGTCGGGATTGCCGCGTGGCCGCCCCCGGCCTTTATTCATCACGGTTGAATACTCCGCGCTCCGCCCGGCATGGTCAACGCGATCAAGCCCACAACGAGGAGCGCACAGATGCGTACCGTCATCTTCGGAGCCAGCGGCCCCACCGGCCGGCAGCTCACCACGCAGGCGCTGGCCGCCGGTCACGAGGTCACCGCCGTCACCCGCCGGCCCGACGCCGTCCAGCCCCGGCCCGGCCTCACCGTGGTCACCGCCGACGTCACCGCCCCCGACGCCGTCGAACGGGCGGTGGCCGGCAGCGACGCCGTCCTGTCCAGCCTGGGGGTGCCGCTCTCCCCGAAGCCGATCACGGTCTACTCCCGGGGCAACACGAACATCGTGGCCGCGATGCACCGGTACGGGGTGAAGCGGCTGGTCACCGTCAGCTCCAGCGTGCTGGACCCGAGGTGGCGACCGACCGGCGAACTCTTCTTCAACAACGTGATGGACCCGCTGGTGAACCGCCGGATGGGGCGTACCGCCCACGAGGACATGCGCCGGATGGAGGCGATCGTCCGGGACAGCGACCTGGACTGGACGATCGCCCGGCCGTCCGGTCTGTTCGACCACCCGACCGTCACCCGTCACCGGGTGGAGGAGGACGTCGCGGACGGACTGTTCACGGCCCGGTCCGACCTGGCGGCGAGCATGCTGGCGCAGCTGACCGACGACCGGTTCGTCCGCCGGGCGATGGCGGTGATCACCACCGAGGTCCGGCCCAGCATCGCGGGGCTCATCTGGCGCGAGGCGATCGCCAGAAAGAAATGACCCACCCGGCCGCCCCGCCGTCGACAGCACGTCCCACCCCTCTGAAAGGTCAGCTCATGCCCAGCACACCCGTCCTCGACTCGACGATGTTCCACCGGGAAGTCGGCACCGGGAAGCCGATCGTCTTCCTGCACGGCAACCCCACCTCCTCGTACCTGTGGCGGCACGTCATGCCGGCGGTCGGCGCCGGACGCCGGCTCGCACCCGACCTGATCGGGATGGGGCAGTCCGGTAAGCCCGAGGTCGCGTACACCTTCGACGACCACGCGCGGTATCTGGACGCGTGGTTCGACGCGCTGGGCCTGGACCAGGTGGTACTCGTCGGCCACGACTGGGGCGGCGCGCTCGCGTTCGACTGGGCCGCCCGGCACCCCGACCGGGTACGCGGCCTGGCGTTCCTGGAGACGATCGTCAAGCCGATGACGTGGGAGGAGTTCCCCGAGGGCGGCCGGGACCTGTTTCGGTCGATCAGGACGCCGGGGGTCGGCGAGCGCATGATCCTCGAACAGAACCTGTTTCTCACCGACATGCTGCCGTTCACCGTCGCCAGCGGCCTCGCCGCCGACGATCTCCGGGTGTACCTGGAGCCGTACCCGACCCCGGAGAGTCGCCGGCCGTTGCTGCAGTGGCCGCGCGCCATGCCGCTGGACGGCGAACCCGCCGACGTCGTGACGCGCGTCGAGCGGTACGACGCCTGGCTGGCCGCGAGCGCCGACGTACCGAAGTTGCTGCTCGCCTTCGAACCCGGGCCCGGCGCGATGCTGGGACCCGAACTGGTCGAGTGGTGCGCGGCGACCGTCGCCAATCTCGACATCGCGCGGCTCGGACCCGCCGGCCACCACGCACCAGAGGACCAGCCGGAGGCGATCGCCGCCGCGGTACGGGGCTGGGCGGAGCGGCACCGGCTGCTGCCGTGACGCCCTCGGGCGGACCGGTGTGGCTCAGGACGTCGCCCCGCGGTTCGGGGAGTACGTCTCGACCTGCGCAGTGGTGAGCCGCCACGCGGCGGAGATCAGCCCGATGTGGGAGAACGCCTGGGGAAAGTTGCCGACCTGTCGTCCCGTGCCCGGGTCGATCTGCTCGGCGAACAGGCCGAGGTCGTTGGTCCTGCTGACGATGCCCTCGAAGAGGTCGACGGCCCGGTCGAGGTTGCCGGCCAGCGCGTGGCACTGCGACAGCCAGAACGAGCAGATGACAAAGCCCGCCGGCTCGCCCGGCCAGCGCCGGACCAGACCGTCGACGGTCAGCTCCCGTTCGATCCGTTCCACCGTCGCCAGCATCCGCGGATCGTCGGCGGGGATGAAGCCGATCAGCGGCAGGCTCAGCACCGAGGCGTCCAACTGGTCGGAGTCGAAGGCGCCGGTGTAGGCGCCGACCCGGTCGTTCCAGCCCTGTCGCAGCACCGCGGTCCGGATCTCGTCCCGAATCGCCGCCCAGCGCCTGAGTTCGGCGGGACCGCCCAGCACGCTGCCGAACCGCACCGCCCGGTCCAGCGCCAGCCAGCAGCTCACCTTGGAGGTCAGGTTGTGCCGCACCCGCTCCCGGATCTCCCACACCCCGGCATCCGGCTCCCGCCAGGTCTGGGCCGCCTGCTCGGTGATGTCCCGGAGCAGCCGGCGTACGTCGTCCGGCATCGGGTCGAGGCTCTTGCGCAGCAGCCAGGCGGCGTCCACGATCTGGCCGAGGATGTCATGCTGCTGTTGGGTCCAGGCGTCGTTGCCGAGCAGGACCGGACCGGCCTCGACGTATCCGTCGAGTACGTCGATCCGGCGTTCGCTCAGGTCACGCTCGCCCTCGACACCGACCATGATCGGGATCGGCTCCAGGCCCACTACGCCGATCGCCTCGGCCATCCACTGGAAGAGCCGTGCCGCCTCGTTCGGGCAGGCCGCGATGGAGAGCGCCCGGAGGGTCAGGTTGAAGTCCCGCAGCCACACGTACCGGTAGTCGTAGCTCTGCCCGCCCTCCGGCGTCACCGGTACCGAGGTGGTCGCCGCGGCGACCACCGCCCCGCTGAGCTGGTAGGTCAACCCCTGCAGGACCATCGCACTGTGGCGTACCAGCGACCCGTACAGCCCGGGGTAGGCGTGCTGGCCGGTCCAGGAGTGCCACGCCTCGACCGTGTCGGCCAACGCCGCCGACACGTCGGCCGCGACCGGCTCCGGCTGGTGGTAGGTCGGCGAGTACGACAGCGAGAACGTCTCCCGCTGGCCGGCCTCCACGGTGAAGGTCGCCGACGCGTCAACGTCCCGGCACTCCACCTGGACCGAGGCGGTCATGCCGAGGGTGGTGCCGGTGGCTCTCGCGAGGATCGTCTCGCCGTGCCGGAGGAGGTGTGCCCGCACCCGGCCGTACTCGAACCGGGGGGCGTACGACATCACCATCGGCACGCTCCCGGAGAGGCCCTGCACCTCCCGCAGCAGCAGACCCGGTGGATAGCGTCCGACGTCGTGTCCCCGGGCCTCCGCGTCCAGGGCCAGCCCGTCGGTGACCGCCACGGAGCCGTCCCCCGTGGTGAAGACGGTCCGCAGCACCAGGGTCTCGTCGAGGTAGCGGCGCTCGACGTCGAAGTCCCCGGCCGGCCGGATGTACCAGTGCCCGCCGGTGTCGTTGTCGAGCAGGCGGGCGAAGACCGACGGGCCGTCGAACCGGGCGGGACACCACCAGTCCACCGACCCGTCACGGCTCACCAGCGCGCCGGAGCGGCCGTCGGCGAGAAGACCGTACTCGTCAATCCGGCTGGCGCACACGGCACCCCCCGAGCCGACTCTTCTCCCGCAGCTGAATCATCCGGCGGTCATCCTCGCTTCGTCGACGCCTGTCGACGATCCGGCCGGCGAACTCCGGATCGCGGGGTTGGCTACCCGCTTTCCGGCCCGCCTAACGGGCCGAACCGCCGGTGTTCGCGCCGCTGGGCGCCGTCGTCGGTGCGACTCGCGCCGGTGGTGCGGGTGGGCCGGTCGATGCTCCGCCGGACCACCCGCACCGGGGTCACCGGCGGATCTTGGGCAGGTCGAACTGGTCGGCCGCCCGACAGTCCTTCGGCCCGCCGACCGCGTTCGGGCCCAGCCGGTCGAGGGCCTGCCGGGCCCGGATCCGGCCCAGGTTCCAGGCGTACCAGGGATCCGGCTCGGCCAGTTCCTCGTCGATCCAGCTCAGCGTGCAGCGGCGTACCGGATCGGGCAGCGTGGCCAGGGCCGGGGTCGCGTCGGCGGAGAGCGCCCGCAGGTACCAGGCGTCGATCTTCCCGGTCTCCTGGTAGCGGGCGATGTTCCGGCGGGCGGCGTAGGCCTCGGGGTTGAGCCCGGCCAGGCCCAGCAGCATCAGGACGACGAGTCCCACGGTGACCCGGGGGATCCAGCCGCCGCGCCAGCGGATCCCGGCTGCCAGGATCATCAGGAAGACCGCGCCGAGCAGCAGCTCGAACGCCATCACGAAGATCCGTTCACCGGTGAAACTGTAAACCTCCTGGTAGGTGTACATCCGGGACAGCGCGGAGACCACGATCACCACGCTGAGCGCGCTGAGCAGGCCGAGCAGGACCCGCAGCAGGACACGCTCGACCGGTCGGTCCCGTCGGGCCCACCGGGTCACGCCGCCCAGGATGGCGAGCGTCAGCAGGGTGACGACGACGAGTTGCCAGAACCCGCTGCGGGCGTACTCGGCGTAGCTCAGGCCGGCGGTCTCCAGCACGTGCCGCTGGCCGCCGAAGAGGACGGTGAACTGCACGGCGACAAAACCGCCGAAGAGCAGGGTCAGTGCGGCGATCGCCGGGGCCCACTCCAGCACGCTGAACCGACGGTCGCTCGGCTTGTCGACAGTGGACAGATCCGGGGGTGCGGCGAGGGTGTAGACCGCGGCGACCGCGGTCAGCCCACCCACGGCCAGCAGGAAGAGCCACTTGAAGACCGTGCCGACGTTGACCTCGGGCACGAGTTCGCCGAGGACGACGGAGAAGGCGGCGTCGGCCGAGGAGAGCAGTGCGCCGAAGACGAGCAGTACGGCCAGTGTCGCCGCCGCCGAGCCGACGATCCGCCGGGCGGCCGTGGGACTCGCGGAGGTGCGGACGTGCCGGCGTACCCACGGCAGCCCTCGGAACGCCGCGAAGGGGGCGGCCACCAGGCTGAACAGGATCGAGCGTACGAGCCGGCCGCCGATGATGGCGAGCGTCGCACAGCCCAGCGCGCCGAGGACGCAGAAAGTCACCAGCCACCAGGCGTTGCGGAAGGCGAGCACGGCGAGCAGGGCGAGCGCCGCCGCGGCCCAGCCGGCCCGGACCCACCGCTCGGTACGGGGCAGTGCGCCGGCGTTCCCCCGGACCGCCAGCACGACCCCGATGGTCAGGGTGAGCCAGCCGAGCAGCCAGCCGATGCCGGTGCGGTTGAGCGGGACAAAAAACGCGTGCCCGAGTGCCCCGACGAGGACCGCCGCCGGTACGGCCCAGCCCCGGCCGGGCGCCGGCCCCGGCCACCGGGTCTGTAGGAACGACGGCCGTGGGGGACCGAGCGGCATGTGGTACGGCCGTGCGGGGGTGAATCCGGGCGCGCCCTGCCAGGCCGGTCCCGGGGTGCTGGTGTGTCCGCTGCCGGCGGTCTGGCCCGGGGCGCCGGACGCCGGCGCCCCGGTTGCGGTGCTGGTCGACGGCGTCGCGGTCGGGGTGCCGGTCGACGGCGTGCCGGTCGGGCTTCCGGGTGACCGCGTCCCCGGCGACGGCGTCCCGCTCGACGTTGCCTCGGCCGGGGTCCCGGCGGACGGCTCTGCGGCAACCTCCGCCTCGGTCGAGGCGCTCGCTGGCGGCGCCTCGGTCGACGGCGACGGTGCCGATGCCGGCGTGGCCGCGGACACGTCAGCCGGTGCCGTCTCCGCCACCGGCGTCCCGGTCGCCGTGCTCACCGTTGTCGTGCTGGCCGCCGTGGTCTCGGCCGGCAGCGCCACGGCCGGGCGTACCCCGGTCGGAAGCGTCGTGTCCGCCGGCAGCAAGGGCACGAAGACCGCATAGCCCCGGGTGCCGGCCGGGATGGTGACCGGGATGGCCCAGCCCGGCCGGCCCTCCGGCCCCGGCCAGGTCATCGTCGGTGGCGCACCGTCGACCGACGGCATGACGAGCAGGTACGGCGTGCCGGTGCCGGGCAGGTCGACACCGCTGGGTTCGGAGTCGGCGGATGGGGGAGAGTCCGGCGCCGGTGGCGACTCAGACAAGACGTCCTCCTTGATCGAGGGTGTGCACACTGTACGGGCGCCCGCCGCCGCCCGCCGCCCCGTGGTGCCGAAGCCGCGGTGACTGATCGCCACGCACCGATCGGGTCGCCGGGTGCGGCGCGGCCCGCGGCCGATCAGGTCGACCGACGAGGCGATGTATGGTCCTGCGGTGGAGATCGTGACTCGCGCGGACAGGCCCGATCTGCGGGAGACGGCCGCTGCCGTGTTCAAGGAGCGCTGGCCGGAGTTCGTCTTCCACGACGAGGTTCCCCGGAGGTACACGGATCGGGCCGAGAAGTACTTCGGCCTGTTCGACATCATGGTGCTCGACCATGGCTCCGTGGTCGCCGGGGGGTGGGGGGTGCCGGTTCCC
This sequence comes from Plantactinospora sonchi, assembly GCF_036422035.1. Lineage (NCBI taxonomy): Bacteria > Bacillati > Actinomycetota > Actinomycetes > Micromonosporales > Micromonosporaceae > Plantactinospora > Plantactinospora sonchi. The sequence continues at coordinate 15,993 of NZ_JAZGQK010000038.1, read as the reverse complement.
TGGAACGGTGCCGTCGGTGACCTGCCGTCGGGTTATGACGCCGCGCTGGTCCGGGCCGTGGAGGCCCGGGAGGCCGACATCCCGGCCACCACCCTGAGTTTCATGGCTGCCGCCGTCGGCGAGTCGCACGACAAGCGTGGCCTCGCCACGGTGGTACTCCAGGAGCTGACGCGACGGGCCCGTGACCAGGGGTTGGCGCACGTCATCGCTCCGTTGCGCCCGACCTGGAAGCACCGGTACCCGACGGTTCCGATGGACGAGTACGCCGGGTGGACACGGCCCGACGGACTCTCGATCGACCCGTGGATCCGCACCCACCAACGGATGGGTGCCCGGGTGCTCGGTACCGCGCCGAGGTCGATGGTGATCGAAGGCACCGTCGCGGAATGGGAGAGCTGGACGGAAATGGTCTTCCCTGTGACGGGGGAGTACGTCATCCCCGGGGCACTCAACCTCGTCCGGATCGACGTCGAACAGGACCACGGTGTGTACGTCGAGGAGAACCTCTGGGTTCAGCACCGCTGACCAGAGGGCCGCGCCGCGCCGTGTTTGCTGACGGCCGCGAACGCGAGTTGAGCACCAGTGCCGCGGTCAGGATGTCGTCCGCACCGGCCACCACCACGACCGCGACACCGCCCAGCGCCGACGGGGTGCCGGCGACGCGGGCGGGTCGGAGCGTTTCGGCGAGAATGGACGCATGCTCCGTCCACCGCGCGCGTTGCTCCTCGACTTCGGCGGCGTACTCGTCGACGGGCCACCGCGCCCGCCCGGTGTCCGCCGCCCTGCCCCGCCGGAGCTGGTACGCCGGCTGCACCGGTTGGTCGGATCTGCTGTACCGGCGGACCGGATCGAGCAGGATCTTGTCGACGGCACCCGGCGGTACGCCGCGTGGCGGCACGCGGCCAGCGCCGAGCCGAGACCGGTGGAACTCGGGCACGAGCAGGTGTGGAACGACTTCGTGACGGTCGACTGGCCGGAGTCGGCCCGGCAGGCGGTACGCCGGGAGGCGACCCCGCTCAGTTACGCCTGGTCCTGGCAGGACGACTGGGCGGTGCGGCCGGGGATTCCCGAGGCGCTACGGGCGGCGACCGACGCCGGGCTGCCGCTCGCCGTGGTGAGCAACGCGCTCTGCGGGGCCGCGCACCGGGACTTCCTCGCCGCGGCCGGGCTGGGTGGCCTGTTCGTGAGCCAGCTCTACAGCGACGAGGTGGGGTTACGGAAACCGAACCCGGAACTGGCCTGGCGCGCGGCCCGGGAGGTCGGCGTACCGGTGGAGGAGTGCTGGTTCGTCGGCGACATGGTGAACCGGGACGTGCTTTGTGCCCGTCGCGCCGGCGCCGGGGCGGCGGTGCTGATGCGCTCACCGCGCTCGGACGTGGAGCCGCCGCTGTCGGACCGCGCGCCGGACGCGGTCATCGACGACGGGTACGGGCTGCTCGGCCTGCTCGGTCGTACGTTGGGCCGCTGATCGGGCACCGACCGGGCGGGACCGCCTCGGGATGGTCGCCGGGTCCGTGGCGGCGTCGGACGCCACCCGGGGTGCCGGATCCGTCGGACCCGGCACCCCGTCCTGTTCCGGTGGTCGACGTCAGGCTGGGCTGTCCTGCGGATACCACCGCAGCTCGACGGTGTTGCCGTCCGGGTCCCGTACGTAGAGGGCGTGCGCGTCGCCCCGGGCGCCGAACCGGGTTCCCGGACCGTCGACAACGGTGAACGTGCCCGAGTTGACCACCTCCTGCCAGTCGACCGGCTCGACGACCAGGCAGATGTGGTCGAGCGTCGACCCGCCGGTGCTGGCCACCAGGTCCAGGATGGTCTCCGGACTGACCCGTACCGAGGGGAACGGGGCGGTGCCGGCCCGCCACTCGGCGACCCGGACCGGCTCCAGACCGAGCCTGCCGCAGTAGAACTCCAGGGCCTGTTCGACGTCGCGTACCCGGAGCACCACATGGTCGAATGCCTTCACCCGCAGCATCTGTTACCTCGATTCCAGGTCGTGTGCCTGCCGCAACCAGTCGGCGAAAAGGTCGGGGTCGATGTCCTCGACGCTGGTGAGCTTCACCGACGCCATCTGGCGGGCGCCGGGGACGAGCCGTCCGGACCGTCGTCGACCTCCTGGCCCCGCCACAGCCCGAAGGTCACGTACGAGCCGTACGCCTTCAGCAGGCAGACCGGCCGCTGCCCGGATTTCCCGCCGAGACTCCAGGTCGGGTGGCCGTGCCACATCGCGCCGGTCGCCTCGGGCAGCGCGGCATCGACGATGCCACGCAGTCTCTCACCGACCTTCCGCAACGGGTCGTCGAGTCCGGCCAGGTAGTCGGTGACGGGATTCTGCAGGTTCTGGGTGGCGCTGGGCATCCGCTCGCTCCCATGGTCGTCATGTCGGCCGTCGCCGGGACTTTCCGGCACGACCGGGGACGGCCTCCACTATTCGCGCCGCCGTAGCGGCCACCAAGACTTGATCAAGCTACGATCGTTGCGCCAGATTCAACGATCGGCGGCGGTGCGGAGCGGGCGGCAACGATCGGCAACGGTTTCGAGTGGGACGTTCCGAAACCGGTGAGGGGGACACGATGCCGCAGACGACGGCCGAGACTGTCGTCTCCAGTCAGCTGCTGGAGCGGCACGAGATCGAGACGTTCCTGACGCTCGCCGAGGAACTGCACTTCGGTCGTACCGCACTGCGGTTGCGGGTCACCACCGGCCGGATCAGCCATGTGGTCAGGAAACTGGAACGCCGGATCGGCGCGCCGCTGTTCGCACGTACCAGCCGGGTCGTCCAACTGACCCCGATCGGCCGTCAACTCGCCGACGACCTGGCGCCGCTGGTCAACGGGATGGCCGAGGCGGTACGCCGGGCGGTCGAGGCGGGTCGGGGCGTGACCGGACGACTCCGGGTGGCCTTTCTCGGCGAGTGGACGGCCCCGACCCTGCTCAGGGCGGTGAGCCTGTTCACCGAACGGCACCCCGACTGTGAGGTCGAGGTACGCGAGGTGCAGCTCGCCAACTCCCGGGCCAGCCTGCTCGACGGGTCGGTCGACCTCCTCATCGCCTCGTTCCCCTTCGACGGCATGGCCTGTGGACCACCCCTGCTGGCGGAACGACGTCTGCTGGCCGTGGCCGTCGGGCATCCGCTCGCCGAAGCGGAGGCGGTTTCCCTGGAGGTCCTCGCCGAGTTTCCCGTCGTGCAGTACCCGGAGATCACCTCGGCCGAGTTCAAACGCGACCGGACCCCGGAGTGGACCCCGTCCGGCCGTCCGGTGCCCAAGGGCCCGGCCGGCAACACGTTCTCCGAGATGCTCTCGCTGGTCGCGCTCGGCCGAGGCGTACTGCCGGTTGGTGAGCTGAGCCGGCGCTACCACGCACGGCCGGACATCACGTACGTGCCGATCCACGACGCCCCGCCGATCCATCGTGGGCTGGTCTGGTTGGAGAGCAACACCACCGCGAGGATCCGCGAGTTCGTCCGGGCCGCGACGGACGCGAACCAGGCCGCGACGGACGCGGGCCGGGGCACGCCGTCCCGTCCCGCGACGGTCACCTGTGGACCTCGGTGATTTCCACCGGTCGTGGAGGTTTCGACCGGGGTGTCTGGTGGAGAACTGTCAGGCATGGGCGCGCTCAGGGTAGGCACCTCGTCGTGGGCGGACCGGTCGCTGCTCGCCTCGGGCTGGTATCCCCGGTCGGTCAACACCCCGGCCGGCCGGCTGGCCTACTACGCGGAGCGGTTCGGTCTGGTCGAGGTGGACACCACGTACTACGCGCTGCCGGCGGTCGAGACGGTCGAGGCGTGGGCCGACCGGACCCCGACCGGCTTCACCTTCAACGTCAAGGCGTTCAGCCTGTTCACCGGCCATCCGACAGAGGTGACGGCGCTGCCGCGTGACCTGCGACCGGAGGGCCGGGAAACCGGTCGGGTCCGTCGTCGGGACCTGCCGGCGCGGACGTACGAGCGGCTGTGGGAGAGGTTCCGGTCCGTGGTCGCACCGCTCGACGCGGCCGGCAAACTCGGTGTGCTGCTGTTCCAGTTCCCGCCCTGGCTGGCGCACGGCGAGCCGGCCAAGCGGCGGATCCGCGAGCTCGCCGAACGCTGCCGGCCACTGCGGGTCGCGGTCGAGTTCCGCAACGCCTCCTGGTACGAACCGACCACCGCACCGGACACCTTCGGCTTCCTCGCCGGGCACGACATCTCGATCGTCAGCGTCGACATGCCACAGGGGTACGCCTCCTCCGTACCGCCGGTCCTGCTCGGCACCGCCGAACCGGCCGTGATCCGCTTCCACGGCCACAGCCCGGCCTGGGAGACCGGGGACAAGCAGGAGAAGTTCCGGTACGCGTACACCGACGACGAACTCGCCGACTGGGCCGGCCGGCTGCGGGACTTCGCCGCCGAGCACACCGAGCTGCACGTGCTGCTCAACAACTGCTGCGGCGGCCAGGCGCAGTCCGACGCGACCCGGTTGGTCGAGCTGCTCGGTCCGGCGGTGGACTGGCCGGGCACCAGTGGGGTCGACGTACCCCGGCCCAGGTCGGCCGGACCGGGACGGCAGCGGACGGGTTCCCGGCCCCAACCGGGCGCAACCGCCGGTCAGCCGAGGTCGGCCGGGTCGGTGTTGGCGCCACAGAGCAGGACGGCGACCCGTTCCCCGCGGGCCGGCCGGTAGGCGCCAGCGGTGAGCGCGGCGAGCGCGGCGGCGGTGCCGTGCTCCACCACGATCCGGTACCGGTCCCAGAGCAGCCGTCGTGCCTCGACGATCTCGGTGTCGTCGACCAGCACACTCGTCACCCCGGTCCGGACCGCCACGTCGTAGGCGATGTCGCCGACCCGGCGGGCGCCGAGCGCGTCGGCGGCGACGCCGGAGACCTCCACGTCGACCGGGCCGCCAGCGGCCAGTGCCGCGTGCAGCGTCGGCACCGACTCCGGCTCCACCGCGACCGCCCGGGTCACCCCCTCCAGCGCCGTCGCCACCCCGGCCAGCAGCCCGCCGCCACCGACCGCGACCAGTACGGTGTCCAGGTCGCCGAGCTGGTCGAGCAGTTCCCGCCCGACGGTGCCCTGCCCGGCGCAGATCTCCGGCTGGTCGTACGCGTGGCAGAAGAGCGCCCCGGTCTCGGCGGTCCGTTTTGTCGCCGCCTCGTACGCCTCGGCGTACTCCCGGCCGTGCCGGACCACGGTGGCGCCGAGCCGCCGCAGCTTCGCCACCTTCACCTCGGGGGCGGTGGTCGGTACGTACACCTCCGCCGGGACGCCGAGGCGGCGCGCCGCGTAGCCGACGGCGAGGCCGGCGTTCCCGCCGGAGGCGGCGACCACGCCGGCCGCCGGCAACTCGCCGACCTCGGCCGCGGCGAGGATCCGGTTGAACGCGCCCCGGGCCTTGAACGATCCGGTGTGTTGCAGGTACTCCAGTTTGAGCCAGAGTGCCCCGGCCGGACCAGCGAGATCAGGCTCGACCTCGACCACCGGGGTCGACCGGACATGCCCGGCGATCCGGATCGTCGCGTTCTCCACATCGGTACGGCTGATCATCTCTTGCCTCCGCTCCACCCGCTACGCCGTACGGTAGTCCGGTGCAGCGCGCCGGTCGGGTCCTGGTGAGCCAGGCCACGCGGTCCGCTGCCGGACCCGTCGGCCCGAGGAGCTGATCGCCATCACCACCACCCTTGCGCCGCTCGCCGGGCGGGTCTGGATCTTCCCCGGCGACCCGGATCCGGAGAACGTCCGGGGCAGCGTCGCCGTGGTCGCCGACGACCGGGGCAGTGTGATCGTCGACGCCGGCCAGTCACCGGCGCACGCCCGCCAGATCCAGGCCGCGATCCGGGACACCGGGCTGCCACCGGCCCGTCGACTGGTCTACACCCACCACCACTGGGACCACGTCTGGGGCGCCTGCGCCTGGCCGGAGGTGGAGGTGATCGGCCACGTCGCCGGCCGGGAGCTGCTCGAAGCCGAGGCGGCCCGCCCGTGGAGCCACCGCTACCTGCGTGACGAGGTCCGGGCGAATCCCCGGCTGGGGCCGAGCTTCCGGGCCCGCGCGCTGGCGATGGAGGGCTGGGAGGACTTCGCCGTCGTACCGCCGCACACCACCTTCACCGACGAGCTGACCCTGCCCGGCGGCGTACGGCTGCGGCACGTCGGTGGCGGGCACGCCCCCGACTCGACGGTTGTCCTGGTGCCGGACTCCGGGGTGGCGCTGCTCGGCGACTGCTTCTATCCGCCGCCGTTCCACCTGCGGGGCCCGGACGACGGCCTCGACGTGGCGATGCTGCACGACCTGCTCGACGACGACTACCAGTGGTACGTCGACAGCCACGGCGAACCGACCACCCTGACCCAGGCGCGCCACCTGCTGTCCGGCTGACAGACCCGGGCAACCTTTTCCGGGCCGGCCACGTGGTAGGACCGTGACGAACCGAGCCGGGCCGCTGTCGGCGGCCGACACATCATTCGTGGCCTTCGTCGAATCGGCCTGGCAGCGCCACCTGCGGCTGGCGATGCTGCTGACCGGCGACCGGTGGCGGGCGGAGGAACTGCTGCAGGACAGCCTGGTCCGGATGTACGAGCGGTGGCGTCGGCTGTCCCGCCACGACGACCTGAACGCCTATCTGCGGCGGGTCGTCATCAACGGCCACACCTCGGCGTGGCGGCGGTGGCGACGGGAGAGTCTCGTCGCCGACGTACCGGAGCGGGCGGCGCCGCAGGGTCCGGAGCCCGACGACGGTGAGCTGCGGCGGGCGCTGCGGGCGCTGCCGCCGCGGCAGCGCGCGGTGGTGGTCCTGCGGCACTACGAGGACCTCTCCGAGCGACAGATCGCGGAGGCGCTCGGCTGCTCGGTCGGCACGGTCAAGAGTCAGTACTCGCGCGCCCTGGCAAAGCTGCGGCAGACGGTGCGCGAGCCGATCCTGGAACGGAACAGGTGAACAGCAATGAACGATCTTGACTCGCGACTGTCGGGCGGACTGCGCGCGCTGGTCGACGACGAGCCGACCACGCCGCCACCGACCGGACAGATCATGCTGCGCGGGGTACGGGCGCGACGTCGGCGGACGGTCGCGGTGGTCGGTGCCTCCTGCGTGGTGCTGGCCGTGGCCGGGGCCACCGTGGTCGCCTGGCCCGGGCCGGCGTCGACCGACCGGTCGGGTGTGACGGTGGGGGCCGCGTCCTCGCCGCGGTTGGAACTGGTCGCGGCCATCGCCGCCAGCGAGGCACTCAGCTACCGGGTCACTGCCACGACCACCTACAACAAGTCGTACGGCGACACCGTCACGCCGGACGCGTCGTACACCTCGGAGGGGGCGTTCGACCCGGCGACGGCGACCGGGTACGTCCGGACCGACGGGGTGGAGAGCCAGCGGCTGGTCAACGGCGAAATGTTCATCCACACCACCGGCGGACAGTTCGTCCGGGATCCGGGGCGACACGACCGGCTCGGCTTCGACCACCACGTGATGGACGGGGCGCTGAGCGGCTCCGCCGACCGGGAACATCTGTTCGACGTGCTGCGACAGGCGGACGCCGAGATCACCTCGACCGGCGAGCGGGCGTACCGCTTCACCGCTGTGTCGACGGTGGACGAGCCCAGCGGGTCGGCCACCGTCACCTTCACCGGCGATGTCACCCTGGACGCCGAGGGTCGGGTGGCGAAGGTGACCTACCAGTGGGAGAAGCGCGGCAGGCTGACCGAGCCGCCGGTCGACGTCGCCAACACGGTACGGGCGACCATCGGGTTCTCCGACTACGGCCTGCCGGTACGGGTCGAGCGGCCGACGGACGTGGTGGACGGCTGACGGCTCCGCCGCCCGCAGCGGACCCGGACGACGCCCGGTGGCGTGGTCCGGGCCCGCACCCCGACGGATGGGCCCCGGTCCCGCACGGCGACGAGCCGGGGCCGGGGCCGGGTGCGGGATCAGCCGGCCCGACCGCCGCCGCCCGCCACCGGGGCGGGTGGCTGTGCGGCGACGTCACCGTCGACCGCCGGCGACGTCGGCCGGGCCCGTTCCCGCAGCGCTCGCACCCCGAGGTAGAGGAACGGCAGCAGCAGGAGCAGGTCGGCGACGTGCGCGATGGAGGCCTCGCGGGTGATCCGGCTCAGTGGGAAGGCGAGCGCCCCCAGACAGAGCAGTGCCGCGACCGGCAGTGGTGCCGCGCGCAGCCGGGCCAGCACCGCGCCGAGTGCGAAGAGGACGAGCGGGAAGAGCGGACCGGCCGTCCAGAAGAGGGTCGTCGCCGCGAACTGGTGCTGGTCCAGCAGTTCGACCGCCCGGGCGTGTGAGACGTCGAAGAGCGCCTCGTGGACGCTCTGCACGCCGAACGAGATTCCGCCCAGCGTGGCGAAGACGGTCAGTGGCACCGCCACCGCCACGTAGCGGGGCGCGGTGGCCCGCAGCCGGTCGTAGAGGCCGAGCAGGCCGATGAGCCAGCAGGCCACGGACAGGGCGCTGAGCGTGCCGGCCGTACTGCCCTGCGAGTCGGACTCCCAGAAGAAGGTGGCCAGCAGGTTGAGGGTGGGACCAAGGATGAGAAACATGGTTCCGACGCTATGGACGGCCGGCCGCGGGCGGATCCGACCGACGACGCGGCGGCCTACCGCGGTCGTCGTACCCCGGCCAGCCCGCTGCGGTACGCGAAGACCACGAGCTGGGCCCGGTCCCGGGCACCGAGTTTGGTCATCGCCCGGTTGGTGTGGGTCTTCGCGGTCGCGGTACTCATGCCGAGCCGGGCACCCACCTCCGCGTTGGAGAGCCCCTCCGCGACCAGCGCCACCACCTCCCGCTCCCGTGCGGTCAGCGTGTGCAGGCCGGGCACCTCCGGGCCGCTGACGAACGCCGCGACGAGTCGACGGGTCACCTCCGGCGCCAGCAGCGCGTCACCGGCGGCCACCACCCGGACCGCCCGGCGCAACTCCTCCGGTTCCAGGTTCTTGAGCAGGAAACCGCTCGCGCCGGCGTGCAACGCCGCGTAGACGTACTCGTCGAGCTCGAAGGTGGTCAGTACGACCACCCGTACCCCGGGCAGCCGGTCGTCGGCGAGGATCCGCCGGGTCGCGGTCAGCCCGTCGGTGCCGGGCATCCGCACGTCCATCAGTACGACGTCCGGCCGGTGCGCGCGGGTGAGCGCGATCGCCTCGTCGCCGTCGGTCGCCTCGGCGACCACCTCGATGTCGGGTGCCCGTTCCAGCAGCACCCGGAAGCCCGCCCGCACCAGCGTCTGGTCGTCGGCCAACAGCACTCGCACCCGGGTCATCCCGGCAGCCACCCCCGCACCTGGAAACCGCCCCCTTCCGCCGGGCCGGCGCGCAGCCAGCCGCCCAGGCCGGTGGCACGTTCCGTCATGCCACGCAGCCCGTTGCCGGGCGGGCCGGTGGCGCCCCGGCCGTCGTCCCGGACCGTCACCGTCAGGCCATCCGCCCGGTAACCGAGTCGTACCTCGATCCGTCCGGCGTCGGCGTGCCGGACCGCGTTCGCCACCGCCTCCTGCACGATCCGGTACGCCGTCGCCTCCACCGCCCGGGGCAACGGGCGCGGCTCGCCGTCCCGGGCCAGGACCGCACCGGTGGCGGCGACCAGCGCGGGCAGCCGGTCGAGGACGGGCACCGGCGGCGGGGGTGACGGGACGTCCGACGGCGGCCGGCGGGGGCCGACCGGGCCCACCCGGACGGCGCTGGACCCCCCGACGGAGCCGGTCCCGGGGAATCCGACCTGTCCCGGGCCGGTCCCGGAGAGTCCGACTCGTTCCTCGTCGGTCCCGGGGAGTCCGAGTCCTTCCGGGTCGCTCCCGAGGAGCCTGGCCCGTTCCGGGCCGGTCCCGTCGGTCGGGTCGGTGGCCCGGGTGCCGTCCCGGAGCACGCCGACCGCGGCCCGCAGCTCCACCATCGCCTCCCGGCTGGCCCGCCGGACCTCCTCCAGCGCGGCGCGGGCCTGCGCCGGGTCCTCCTCCAGCACCTCGGCGGCGACCCCGGCCTGGACGCCGACCACGGCCAGGGTGTGTGCGGTGACGTCGTGCAGTTCCCGGGCGATGCGCAGGCGCTCCTCGACGAGGCGTCGTTCGACCGCCCGGTCGCGTTCGGCGGCCACCAGCGCCAGCCGGATCCGCCGGCTCCGGATCGACTCACCGAGCAGCAGCGCGGCCAGGAAGACCAGGGTCGAGCCGTCCAGGGTGGCGGTCAGCGGCTCCACCCCCTCCACCACCATCCGGGAATGGAGGTCGAAGAGGATGAACAGACCGGCCAGGACCAGGCCGGGCCGGCGCCGGTCGGCGAGCGCGACCGAGCACAGCGCCACCCAGATCGGCGGGGCCGGCGCGCCGCCCGGATAGTGCCAGACGTGGTAGAGCAGGAAGAGCCCGCTGACCACCGCCAGCACCAGGGCCGGCCAGCGCCGCCGGCCGAGCAGGGCGAGCGTCATCAGCAGCCCGATCCCGTACGCCCACGGATCGGCAGCCTGGTCGCCGGGGGCCGCGTCGGTCACCGCCAGCCGGTATCCGGTCACCGCGCCGGTGATCGCCAGGATGCCGGCGTCCACCATCCACCGTCGCACGCCGCAACTGTACGTAGCCGGACCTCGCCCGGCATACCACGTTCGTGGTAGCCCGCCGCCCGGCCCGGATCGGGACGCCCGTGCCGTCCACCGACCGGTGGACAGCACGGTTCAGTCCACCGGTCGTCGCGGCGCCACCCCGGCCTCGCGCATCCTCGACACATGACCGACCAGAACGCCGTCCGGGTACGGGGGCTCCGCAAACGCTACCGGGGTGAGCCGGCCGTCGACGGCCTCGACCTCGACGTCGCCGAAGGCGAGATCCTCGCGCTGCTCGGCCCGAACGGCGCGGGCAAGACCACGACGGTGGAGATCCTGGAGGGTTACCGGGAGCGGGACGAGGGCGAGGTCTCGGTGCTCGGCACGGATCCCGGGCGGGCTCCGCTGCGCTGGCGCCGGAGCATCGGGATCGTCCTGCAGAACGCCCGCGACCTGAACGAACTCACCGTGGCCGAGTCGGTCCGGCACTTCGTCCGGTACTACCCGGACGCCCGGGACCCGGACGAGGTGATCGGGCTGGTCGGGCTGACCGAGAAGGCGGGAGCCCTGGTCCGTACCCTCTCCGGTGGACAGCGGCGCCGGCTCGACGTCGCCCTCGGCGTGGTGGGGCGACCCCGCCTGCTCTTCCTGGACGAGCCGACCACCGGGTTCGACCCGCAGGTACGCCGCGCCTTCTGGAGCCTGATCCGCTCGCTGACCACCGGCTACGGCACCACCGTCGTGCTCACCACTCACTACCTGGACGAGGCCGAGGCCCTGGCCGACCGGGTGGCGGTGATCGTCGCCGGACGGATCGTGGCCGAGGGTGATCCGGCGACCCTGGGCGGCCGGGCGACCGCGGAGGCGACGGTGTCGTGGCGGGACGGCCCGGCGCCGCGGTCCTGCCGGACCGACGACCCGGCCTCGGTGGTCGCCGAACTGACCGAGCGGTACGGCGGACCGGTACCCGGCCTGACCATCACCCGGCCCAGCCTCGAAGACGTCTACCTCACCCTGATCGAAAGCGGTACCTGATGATCGTCACGACCGGCGCCATCGCCTCCGTGCCCGTTCTCGGGCTGCACCGTGGCCTTCTCGAACTGAAGGCGTTCTTCCGGGAACGCGACGCGGTGGTCTTCACCTTCGCCCTGCCGGCGGTGCTGCTGGCGCTGCTGGGATCACTGATCAGCGGGGTCTACGAGGGAAGCACCGTCACCTCGGCCCAGTACCTCGTACCCAGCATGATCGCCGCCGGCATCGCGTCCACCACGTTCGTCAACCTGGGGGTCAGCATCGCCGCCGACCGGGACGACGGCACGTTGAAGCGGCTGCGCGGCGCTCCGGTGCCGGCGTCGGCCTACTTCCTCGGCAAGGTCCTCATGGTGCTGGTGATCAGCGTGGCCGAGGTGGTGCTGCTGCTCGCGATCGGCATGCTGATGTTCGGTGTCGACCTGCCCTCGGAGCCGGGGCGCTGGCTGACCTTCGGCTGGGTCTTCCTGCTCGGTGTCACCGGCTGCTCCTTCCTGGGCATCGCGGCCAGCAGCCTGGCCCGCTCCGGGCGCAGCGCCGGCGCGGTGATGAACCTGCCCTACCTGGTGCTGGCGTTCATCTCGGGGATCTTCTACACCCCGGTCTCGGCGCTGCCCGAGCCGCTGCTGCGGGTGGGGTCGCTGTTCCCGCTCAAGTGGATGGCCCAGGGCTTCCGGTCGGTGTTCCTGCCCGACACCATCCTGCCGCAGGAGGTCACCCGGTCGTGGGAGCATGGTCGCACCGCGCTCGTGCTCGCCGTCTGGTGCATCGGAGGGCTGTTGCTGTGTCTGAGGACCTTCCGCTGGCGCGGCCACGGGGAGCGGTGAGTCCGGAGACCCGCAGAGGAGCCTGGCAGCGCCGGTACCCCCTCTGGGAGCTCTACTTCGGACTCGCGGCGGTCGCCACCACCACCTTCGTCCTGGCCGACCTGAGCAGACCGGGGTCGGACCGGGCGAGGGCGGTGGTGCTGCTCGCCGCGATGACCGGCTGGTACCTGTTCTGGGGGCGGGCCGTCGCCCGCGACGAGGTGGAGGGCTGGCGGGGCGTGGTCTACCTCGGGGTGGCCCTGCTGCTCTACGTACCGGCGGTCGCCTCGGTCAGCGCCGCGTCCTTCGTCCTGCTCGCGGTCTGCGCGCAGGCGTACATGGTGCTGCCTGCGCTGCCGGCGACCGGCGCGGTGGTGCTGTTCAACCTGGCCGGTGTGACGGTGTACGTGCTGCGTACCGGTGATCTGCGGGACGCCCTCACCGGCCCGGGGCCGACGGCCGTGGTCGTCATCCTGATCTCCGCCGTCTTCGGCACCTGGGCCCGTCAGGTGTCCCGGCAGAACGAGGAACGGGCGGTGCTGATCGAGGAGTTGGACGCCAGCCGTGCCGAGGTGGGCCGACTCTCCCACGAGGCCGGGGTCGCGGCCGAGCGGCAGCGGCTGGCCGGCGACATCCACGACACGATCGCCCAGGGTCTGACCAGTGTGGTGCTGCTGCTCCAGGCCGCCGAGGCCGAGCTCGACGGGAACGTGGCCCAGGCCCGGCGGCACCTGCGGACCGCGACCGGTGTGGCCCGGGACAACCTGGCCGAGGCGAGGGCGCTGGTCGGCGCACTGACCCCGTCGGCGCTCGCCCACTCGTCCCTCGCGGACGCGACACGGCGGCTGGTCGACCGGCTCAGCGCCGAGACCGGGCTGGTCGGGCAGGTTGTCGTGACCGGGGAGCCCCGCGCACTGTCGACCACGGTCGAGGTGGTGCTGCTGCGGGTCACCCAGGAGGCGCTGGCGAACGTGCGCAAGCACGCGGACGCCACCTCGGTCACGGTCCGGCTGGCGTACCGGTCCGACGGGGTGCTGCTGGTGGTGGCCGACGACGGCCGTGGCTTCGGCACACCGGCGGCCGGCGGCTACGGCCTGGGCGCGATGTCGGCGCGGGTGGAACAGGTGGCGGGCGAACTCACGGTGGAGTCGCGGCCCGGTGCCGGGACGACGGTCCGGGTGGAGGTGGCGGACGGATGATCTGTGTCGTGCTGGTCGACGACCATCCGGTGGTCCGGGCCGGGATCCGGGCCATGCTGGAGGGCGAGCCGGACATCGCGGTCGTCGGTGAGGCGGGCTCGGGCGCGGAGGCGGTGCGGGTCGCCCAGGCGCTGCGGCCTGACCTGGTCCTGATGGACCTGCGCATGCCGGGCCTGGACGGCGTCGGCGCGACCGGGCAGGTGCTGGCGTTCGTCCCGACGACCCGGGTGGTCGTGCTGACCACGTACGAGACGGACGCGGACATCCTGCGGGCGGTGGAGGCGGGCGCGGCCGGCTACCTGCTCAAGGACACCTCCCGGGCGGACCTGGTCGGCGCGGTACGGGCGGCGGCGCGCGGCGAGACCATCCTCGCCCCGTCGGTGGCCACCCGGCTGATCCGTCGGGTACGCCGCCCCCGGCAGGAGGCGCTCTCCCCACGTGAGGTGCAGGTGCTGCGGTTGGTCGCCCGGGGACTGTCGAATCCGGAGATCGGCCGCGAGTTGCACATCAGCGAGGCGACGGTGAAGACCCACCTGCTGCGGGCGTTCGCCAAACTGGGCGTGTCGGACCGGACGGCGGCGGTGACCACCGCGATGTCGCTCGGGGAACTCTGAAACCCCGGGCCTGCGGCGGGTCGCCCGACCCCCGGCGCCGGGTCCGCGACGGGAGCGCGTCCGGTCGCTCACCCGCAGACCTTCCCGAGCCGGGAGAGCGTCCGGTCGCTCGCTTGACCCTCGACCTTGTTGAGCCCCGAGCATGGCGGCTCGGCCGGCGCGCTGACCGGCCGGTGGCAGGTCCCGACACCACGGTGGGTCGGGCCGGGTGGAGGGAGTGGGCAGATGCCGGACGACGTCGACGACATGCTGGCGAGCATCATCGAGGCCGTCGAGTGGGGACGGGCCGGCCGGGTCGACGAGGCGCGGGAGCGGCTCACCGAACTCTGGGGCCGGATCGGGCCGGACGGCGATCCGTTGCACCGGTGCTCCCTGGCCCACTACCTCGCCGACCTGCAGGACGACCCGGCCGAGGAACTCCGCTGGGACCTGCGGGCCCTGGACGCCGCCGACGTGCTCACCGACGTACGGGCGCAGCGGCACCATTCGGCGCTGACCGTGGAGGGGATGCGTCCCTCGCTGCACCTCAACCTCGCGGACGACTACCGGAAGCTGGGACGACCGGACGAGGCGCGGGAGCATCTCGCCTTGGCCCGGCACGCCGTCCCGGTGCTTCCGGACGACGACTACGGGCGACTGGTCCGTGGCGGCATCGCCCGCCTCGCCGAGGAACTGGGCGTACCGGCCTGAGCCCCGGTGCGGGTGGGTGACGGTACGACGGAACGGGCCGGCTCCCCGTGGTGGGGAGCCGGCCCGTTTGTGGTGGTGCGGGTTTGTCGGTCAGGCGGAGTAGCCGCGTTCGGCGGCCCAGTTGGCGAGGTTGATGGTGCTCATCCAGTACTCGCTGTGGTTCGGCTCGGCCGGGTCGGCGATCTTGACCTTGCGGCCGTGGTCGTCGTAGCCGACGACGGTCAGGTAGTGCCCGCCCTCGTAGGAGTGGGCCATGCCGTCGGTGTCGACCGCGGTGCCCTTGATGTTGGCCACGACCGGCCGGTTGTTGTCGATGGCGTGTACGACGTCGACCTGGAGTCGGTCCATCTCGGCGGGCTTGGCGGTCTCGTCCGGGATGGCGACGGTGTGGTAGTCCTTGCCGCCGGCGTTGTTGAGCACGCGGGTGGTGTCCTCGGCCGAGTTGGTGCCGGCCTCGGTGGTGCCCAGCTGTCGGGCCACGTCGTCCTGGCTGGGGGTGTGTCCCTGCGCGGACAGTGCGATCCGGGTCGCGGCCGGGGCGCAGTAGAAGTACGTCGACTGCGGTTCGTAGTTCACGTCGAGGACCTTCGACGGTTGACCCTTGTCCAGGTCGCCGATCTGCTGGGTCACGGCGGTGGGGGTCATGTCCATCGACGGTGCCGGGGTGCCCATGGTGACGGCGGGGCCGGCGATCGCGCCGCCGACGACGGCGAGTCCGGCGATGCCGAGCGCGGTCTTACGGATCGGGGTTTCGGTGATGGCCGGTAGCCACCGGTTGACGAAAGTCATGATGGTCGCCTTCCATTTTCCGGGGATGAAAGACCCGAACACCCCCGACAGGGAGCGTGGGTCGAAAACGGGAGAGAAGAGGATGCCCTGCTCTCGGTGGGGAAACCGGAGGGGCT
Source organism: Plantactinospora sonchi (assembly GCF_036422035.1). Classification (NCBI taxonomy): domain Bacteria; kingdom Bacillati; phylum Actinomycetota; class Actinomycetes; order Micromonosporales; family Micromonosporaceae; genus Plantactinospora; species Plantactinospora sonchi. The sequence continues at coordinate 238 of NZ_JAZGQK010000038.1, read as the reverse complement.
GTCCCGCTGCTGCGGTCGTACCGGGGATACAACCGTCGGCGGGTGGTGAGCATTCCACGGATCCGCCCACCCGGCCGAGTCGATCACGACCCGGAAACCGGACACCACACCCATCCGGCCACAAACGCCGGGACAGGCCGGTGATGTCGCCCGCTGCTGCGGTCGTACGGGGGATACAACCGCGACCCGCCCGCGGATGTTCCCCGACCCGAACCCCCGACCGGGCCACCGGATCCGG
>NZ_JAZGQK010000037.1:0-124107 GCF_036422035.1 Plantactinospora sonchi | reverse complement strand
CCGCCTGCACCGCCTCCTCGGCCGTCATCCCTCCGTCGGCGGCGCTGTCCGGCTGGTGATCGCGATCCGGTTCCACACGTTGATTGTGGCGATCGCGACCACCAGGTCCGCCAGTTCCTTTTCCGACCACACCTTGGCGGCGGCCTCCCACACGTCGTTCGGCACCCCGTGCTCGCCGAGCCGGGTGACGGCGTCGGTCAGCGCCAACGCGGTCCGCTCCCGCTCGTCGAAGAAGGGTGCCTCGCGCCACGCGGCCACCGCGAACAGCCGCCGGCTGGACTCGCCCGCGGCGAGCGCCTCCCGACTGTGCATGTCCACGCAGAACGTGCAGCCGTTGATCATCGAGGCCCGCACTTTCACCAGTTCGAGCACGGTGTGGTCCAGGTTCGCCCGGGCGTACTTCTCCAGACCCATCACCGCCTGGTAGGCCTCCGGCGCCACGGACGCGATGTTGATCCGACTCACGACAACCTCCCGCTTCGGGTTCCGTTACGACAGGACGACGCCGCCGGCGGGATCCGGCGTGACAGCCGGGGCTGTGACGGTCAGCACTCGACGGCGGCGCAGGCGACCGGTTTCCGGGCGGCCCCCGTCACGCGGTGTCCGGGACGATTCGACCGCCGGTTCAGAGTGTGTCGAGGGAGGCTCGCCGGCGGCTCTCCGCCTCGAAGACCTTGAGCAGTACGGCGGCGAGTACCGCGTACCCGAGGCCGAGTGCCACCTCGATGGCGAGTGGGCCGGCGGCGGCGGTCAGGCCGTCGCCGTCGACCAGCCGGCGGGCCGCCTCGGCCGCGTGGGTGATCGGCAGTACCGCGCCGACCGCCCGCATTCCGGCGGGCAGCTCCGCCGCCGGCACGTTCACCCCGGTGAGCAGCAGCAACAGTGTCACCGACACGTTCGACACCAGCCACACGTCGCGGAACCGCAGACCGATCGCGCCCAACGTCAAGCCGAAGAAGCCACACGTCAGCGATGCGGCGGCGAGGACGAGCAGCAGCCCGGGCAGCGCCTCCGGCGGAATCCGCAGACCGAGCAGCAACGCGCCGCCGGCCAGCGTGCAGGCCGCGATCAGCAGCCCGTTGCCGGCGTACGGGAGGGCCCGCCCGAGGAAGACGGCGGTACGGCTGCGCGGGGAGAGCAGTACGTGGCCGAGGGTGCCGAACCGGCGTTCGTTGGAGACCGCCATCGTGCCGCCGAAGACGCACGCGGACGAGGCGGCCAGTACGGCGTTGCCGACGATGTAGAACGTGTCGTCCGCGACGCCGAGCTGACGGCCGAGGTAGGCGAAGAAGAGCAGCTGGAACAGGGGTCCGACGAGCAGGGTGCCGACGAACATCGACGGGGTCGTCCAGTTGAACAGCGCGCGGTAGGCGATCACGCCGCCGACGCCGACGAGACGGAACAGGCTGGTCATCGAAGCGGACCTCCTCAGGCGAGGGCGAGGGTGGCGGCGGCGCGGGCCCGACGTTCGACCCGGGACATGGCGAGCGCGCCGAGCGCGAGACAGCCGAGGCTGATCGCCAGGCAGATCCCCAGCGACGGCCAGACGGGTCCGCTGCCGGTCGCCGCCTCGCGGACCGCCCGGGCACCCCAGGTGGTGGGGAGCACGGCGCCGATCGGGGTGGTCCAGCCGGGTAGCGCGGTGACCGGCACGAGCATGCCGGAGACCAGCCAGATCGGATAGTCCAACGGGTTGGCCAGCGCGTTCGCGTTGCGCAGCAGGACAAACGTGGCCGCCAGCAGCAGCCCGAACATGCCCAGGGCGAGCACACAGCCGGGGACCGCGACCGCGAAGGCGAGCGGATCGGCGAAGTCGAGCGGGATGCCGTACAGCAGGCGGCCCCAGAGCAGGGTCGCGATCATGGCGTACGTGCCGGTGAGCGCGGTGGCGAGGGTGATCGGCAGGATGACCAGCGCCGGCGACCGGGGTGCCAGGATGAGCATCTCCAGGGTGCCCTGCCAGCGTTGGTTCTGGATCGCGCCGCCGGAGCCGAACAGCACCGACGACCAGATGCCCATCAGACCGGCGCCGACCGCCGCCTCCAGCAGCCGGTCCGGCTGGCCGCCGGCCCGGAACAGGTAGACCGCCAGGGTCGCCTGGACCACCGGCAGCAGGACCGCGATGGTGATCTCCAGGGAGGAGCGGCTCTGGTGCTTGACGTGCAGCAGGGCCCCGAGCGCGATCATCCGCAGCGTCCTCACACCGGCACCGCCGTACCGCTGAGGGCCGGTTCGGGGGCGTCGGCCGCTGTCGTACCGCTGACGATCGCCACGTAGGCGTCCTCCAGGGTGGGCTGGCGGCTCAGCACCCGGCCCAACCGGATCCCGGCCAACACCCGCAGCACCTCGGCCTGTACGTCGGTGCCCGCCGCCGACTGCACGGTGAGCAGCTGGACGGCGCCGAGCACCCGCAGGCTCGCCTCCCGTACGCCGGGCAGCTGGTGGATCTCGGCGAGTTGCCGGTCGGTCACCCCGTACGCCTCGACCTCCAGCACCTGCCGGCCCTCGGCGTGCCGCTTGAGGTCGGCGGGCGTACCCGAGGCGCGGATCCGACCACCGGCGATGACCGCGATCCGGTCGCAGAGTTCGTCCGCTTCCGCCATGTAGTGCGTGGTCAGCAGTACCGTCGTGCCGTTCGCCGCCAGGTCGGCGACGGTCTGGCGCAGTTCCCGGGCGGCGACCGGGTCCACCCCGATCGACGGCTCGTCGAGGAAGAGGACCTCGGGGTGGTGCAGCAGCCCGCGCGCGATGTGCAACCGCTGGCGCATGCCCCGGGAGTAGCCCTCGACCCGCTCGCTGTCCCGCCCGGTGAGCCCGACCAGGTCGAGCAGTTCGTCGATCCGGTGCCGCTGCTCCCGGGGCGCGACCCCGTGGAGTTCGGCGAAGTAGCGCAGGTTGTCCCGGGCGGAGAGCCGGTCGTAGAGACCCCGGTCGCCGCCGAAGACGTACCCGATCCGACGCCGGACCTCCCGGGTCTGGCGTACCACGTCGTAGCCGGCCACCCGGGCGGTGCCGGAGGTCGGGAGGAGCAGGGTGTTCAGCAGCTTGATGGTGGTGGTCTTGCCGGCGCCGTTCGGGCCGAGCAGGCCGAACAGCTCGCCCCGGCGTACGGCCAGGTCGACTCCGCGTACCGCCACCACCTCCCGACGCCGGGGCCGTAACCACCCGGTACGGCTGCGGTAGGTGCGGTGCAGCCCGACCGCCTCGATCGCGTACTCGCTCATGGCGGCGACGCTAGGGAGCCGACCCTGACCGGCGGAAACGATTCGGCGTGCACCGAATGTGCGGGGCCGGGCCGCCGGTGGCCCGGCCGGGGTGGGGGTCAGGACGCGCGGGGTGCGCCCGAATCGGATTCGGCCGGGTCGGCGACGCCGGTGCCGAGCGGTTCGACACCGAGCAGGGTGACCAGTGCGAGCCCGGCCGGTTCCAGGCCGTACAGCACCCGGCGGCCGACCCGGCGCCGGTTGACCACGCCCGCCGCGAGCAGCGCGCCGAGGTGTTCGGAGACGGTGCTGGGGGCGAGGCCGAGGGTCGCGGCGAGCCCGGCGGTGCTGGCCGGCCGGCCCAGTGCGCGCAGCACGGCGGCCCGGCCCCGGCCGACCAGGACGGCGAGCCGGTCGGTGCCGGTCTCCGGGGCCGTGGCCGGCCCGTCGTCGGCCAGTACCGCGGCGCCCCGGGCCTGGTAGGAGACCGCGACCACCTCCGGATGCTCGGCGGAGCAGACCAGGGCGCCGCGCGAGAAGATCAACGGGATGAGCAGCAGACGCTGGTCGGCGGCCTGGAAGCTCTGCTCGTGCGACTTCACCAGGGTGAGGGTGGGACGCTGCCAGCGCACCCGCTCGTGCAGGTCGGCCAGGAGCGCGTCCGGCCCGTCGGCGGCGAGGGCCCGGGCCCGGTGCAGCACCTCCTCGTCCAGGGCGGCCCGCATCTGCCCCCAGAACGGCGCCATCGCCGCCGCCCAGTACGCGGCGAGGCCGTCGGCGAGCCGGTCCAGGGCCCGGGACGGGTCGTCCCGGAACGGGCGCAGCCACGGCGGTGGTTCGCCGGCCGGATGTCGCCGGAGCTGCTCCTCGATCGTCTCCGGGGCGGTCGCCCGCAACCCGGCCAACTCCTCCTCGATGCTGGGGGAGGCGGTGGGCGGCACCGGGGAGAGGAAGTCGGGCAACCAGGTGGCGGCCGTCAGGTACAACCGGACCGGCGCGGCGGCCGGCACCTCGGCGAGCACCCGCCGGGCCCGCCGCCCCCAGGCGGTGTACGGCCACGGCGGCGGTGCGTCGCCGTGGCGGGCCAGCAGGTAGAGCCCGCACACCGTCTCCCACAGCGGGCTGATCGCGATCCGGGTACGCGCCACCGTCGGCTCGTCCAACTGGATGCGGATCACGGCAGCAGCCTAGTCGCCGCCCCCGACCGCCCGGAGCAGCTCGGTGGCCAGGTCGACGGCGGTCTTCCGGGCCAGCCCGGTGACCTTCGGGCCGGTGCTGTCCGGCCGGAACGTGAGCACGTCGACGCTGATCAGCAGCGGCCCGTGGGCGAAGACGAGCCGGGCCTCGCCCGGAACCAGGCTGATGTTCTGATCCGCCGGCACCCGTCGTACCGTTCCGGTGCTGAGCCTGGCCTGGACCTCGCCGAGCCGGACCGTCCCGACGGCCCGTCGGGCGGGCATCGGCGTGTAGGTGACGGTGAAGTCGGTGGCACAGCGGGCCCGGCCGGCCCGCTCCATGACCTCCTCGACGATCCCGTCGCTGGCGAAACCGGTCACCTCGATCTCGACCACGGTGGTCGGCCCGTCGACCCCCTGGAACGCGCCGGTCGGATTGACCTCGATCAGCCCGGTGAAGACCGGGGTGGGCGGCGCGAACGGCTCTCCGGGCCGCTCCTCGGCGGTCAGCAGCCCGCACGGATTGTGGCCGTGCCCGTCGAGCTCCTGCTCGTCCGTCATCACCTCCGGCGGCGGCACGGTGCCGTGTTCGCCGGCGATCGCGGTGAGCACCGGGAAGAGCGCCTCCGGGTCGTACGGCGGCCCGGGCACGCGGGGCGACGGCGTGACCGATCCGGGCGACGGTGGAACCGATCCGGGCGGCGACGGCGGGACGACCGGCGTGGGCTGCGGCCCGGTGCAGCCGGCGGTCAGCAGGACGGCCACGAGCGCCGTCCGGCGCCAGGCCCCGGAACGTGTCCGGTGCGCGGCGTACTCCATCTCGGGCCCCCGTTCCCTGCGGACGCGGTGGACACCGGCCCCTCGGCCCCGCGCGCCGACCCAGGATAGGGCGCCCCGGTCCGGCGCGCGGTCCCCTGACACCGCCGCCGTCGCCGACTCGCGGCGCACGGTCGGTGCCGGGACGGATATCGGCTGGGGACGGCCGGAGGGGTCGAGTATCGTTGGGGGTCACAGGCGTCGACCCGGCCATCACCGGCGAGCCTCCGGAAGAACAGGCGTCACCGGTCGGGAACGGTCGGCGACGCCCCAGTAGAACCGGACGGGAGCGGCCCGTCACAGCCGGCCAACGAGCGGGTGGTCGATTCCGGCCACCAAGCGGGGTGGTACCGCGGGTCCGCGGGCGCCGGTCACGGCGTACCAGGGCTCGTCCTCGCAGACCACTGACCAGTGAGCTGCACCGAGGAGAAACGACCCGCGATGGCGTACCCCAAGAACGCCCCCGCCGGCACGGGCGTGCCGGCCAGTCCCGACCTGCCGGCGGTCGAGCGCCGCGTGCTCGACGAGTGGACGGCGGACAAGACCTTCGAGGCCAGCGTCGAGGCCCGCGATCCGGGACCGGACGGCGGCAACGAGTTCGTCTTCTACGACGGCCCGCCGTTCGCCAACGGCCTGCCGCACTACGGCCACCTGCTGACCGGCTACGCCAAGGACGTGATCCCGCGCTACCAGACGATGCGCGGCCGCCGGGTGGAGCGCCGGTTCGGCTGGGACTGCCACGGTCTGCCGGCCGAGGTGGAGGCGGAGAAGCAGCTCGGCATCACCACCAAGGCGGAGATCATCGATCTCGGGGTGGCCCGGTTCAACGACGCCTGCCGCACGTCGGTGCTCGCCTACACTCACGAGTGGGAGCGGTACGTCAACCGCCAGGCCCGGTGGGTCGACTTCGGCAACGACTACAAGACGCTGGACCTCAACTACATGGAAAGCGTCATGTGGGCGTTCAAGCAGCTGCACGGGAAGGGCCTCGTCTACGAGGGCTTCAGCGTGCTGGCGTACTGCTGGCGCTGTGAGACGCCGCTGTCGAACACCGAGACCCGGATGGACGACGTCTACCGGGACCGACACGACCCGACGCTGACCGTCTGGTTCACCCTCACCCCGGACGGGACCGCACCGGAGCTGGTGCGCGGGCCGGTCAGGGTCGGGGTCTGGACCACCACGCCGTGGACCCTGCCGTCGAACCTGGCGCTCGCCGTCGGCCCGGACATCGAGTACGCCGTCCTGGAGCGGGACGGGGAGCGGTACGTCGTCGGGGCGGCCCGGCTCGGGGCGTACGCCAAGGAGCTGGAGGGCTTCACCCAGGTCGGCACGGTGTACGGCCGGGACCTGGTCGGACGCCGCTACACCCCGCTCTACGACTTCCTGGTCGAGCCGGCCGGCCCGAACGCGTACCAGGTGCTCGGCGCGGAGTTCGTCACCACCGAGGACGGCACCGGGGTGGTGCACCTGGCGCCCGCCTTCGGCGAGGACGACCAGAAGGCGTGCAACGCGGCCGGGATCCCGACCATCGTCACCGTCGACGACCACACCCGGTTCACCGCGCTGGTTCCGCCGTACCAGGGGGAGCAGGTCTTCGACGTCAACAGGTCGGTGATCCGCGAGCTGAAGGAGCGCGGGGTGGTGCTCCGGCAGGACACCTACACCCACGCGTACCCGCACTGCTGGCGCTGCGACACCCCGCTGGTGTACAAGGCGGTCTCCTCCTGGTTCGTCGCGGTCACCAAGGTCAAGGACCGGATGGTCGAGCTGAACCAGCAGATCAACTGGACGCCGGGGCACGTCAAGGACGGCTCGTTCGGCAAGTGGCTGGCGAACGCCCGGGACTGGTCGATCAGCCGGAACCGGTTCTGGGGCTCACCGATCCCGGTCTGGAAGTCCGACGACCCCAACTATCCCCGGGTCGACGTCTACGGCTCCCTCGAAGAGCTGGAGCGTGACTTCGGGGTGAAGGTCACCGACCTGCACCGCCCGGTGATCGACGAGCTGACCCGGCCGAACCCGGACGACCCGACCGGGAAGTCCACCATGCGTCGGGTGCCGGAGGTGCTGGACTGCTGGTTCGAGTCCGGGTCGATGCCGTTCGCCCAGGTGCACTACCCGTTCGAGAACCGGGAGTGGTTCGAGAACCACTACCCGGGCGACTTCATCGTCGAGTACCTGCCGCAGGTGCGGGGCTGGTTCTACACCATGCACGTGGTCGCCACCGCGCTGTTCGACCGGCCGGCGTTCCGCAACGCGGTGGTGCACGGCATCGTGCTCGGCGAGGACGGGCGCAAGATGTCCAAGAGCCTGCGCAACTACCCGGACGTCTACGAGATGTTCGACCGGTACGGCTCGGACGCGATGCGCTGGACGCTGATGGCGTCACCGGTGCTGCGCGGCGGGGACGTGGTGGTCAGCGAGACGGCGATCCGGGACTCGGTACGCCAGGTGCTGCTGCCGTACTGGAACGTCTGGTACTTCTTCACCCTGTACGCGAACGCGGAGGGGTACTCGGCGGTCCGGCGTACCGACTCGACGCACCTGCTCGACCGGTACGTCCTGGCCAAGACCGGGGAACTGGTCTCCACGGTGCAGGCGCAGCTCGACGCGTACGACATCTCCGCTGCCTGCGGCTCGGTCCGGTCGTTCCTGGACGCGCTGACCAACTGGTACGTCCGGCGGTCCCGGGACCGGTTCTGGTCCGGCGACCGGGACGCCTTCGACACCCTGCACACGGTGCTGGAGACGGTGAGCCGGGTGCTCGCCCCGCTGGCCCCGCTCACCGCCGAGGAGGTCTGGCGGGGGCTGACCGGGGACCGGTCGGTGCACCTGACCGACTGGCCGGACGCGACCGAGTTCCCGGCCGACCACGACCTGGTGGCCGCGATGGACGCGACCCGGAACGTCGCCTCGGCGGCCCTGTCGCTGCGCAAGGCGAAGGGGCTGCGGGTCCGGCTGCCGCTGTCGAAGCTGACCGTGGCCAGCCCGGCCGCGGCGACCCTGCGGCCCTTCGCCGACCTGGTCGCCGACGAGGTCAACGTCAAGACGGTCGAGTTCAGCGACGAGCTGACCGACTACTGCCAGCAGGTGCTGACCGTGGTGCCCCGGGCGCTCGGTCCCCGGGTCGGCAAGCAGGTCCAGGCCGTGATCAAGGCGGTCAAGGCCGGCGACTGGTCGCTGGTCGAGGGCGTACCGGAGGCGGCCGGAATCCGGCTGGAGGCCGGCGAGTACGAGCTGAAGCTGGTCGCGGCCGACGCCGAGCACTCCGCACCGCTGCCCGCTGGCGAGGGCGTGGTGGTGCTGGACACCACGGTCACCCCCGAACTGGCCGCCGAAGGGCTGGCCCGGGACGTGATCCGGGTGGTGCAGCAGGCCCGCCGGGACGCCGGTCTGGACGTGTCGGACCGGATCGACCTGCTGGTCGGGGCACCGCAGGAGGTGACCTCGGCGGTCGGGGCGTACCGGGACTTCGTGGCCCGGGAGGTGCTGGCGGAGACGATCGCCTTCACCGACCGGGAGCAGGTCGGCGACACCGGCTTCGCCGGTGAGGTCGGCGACGGCGAACCGGTGACGGTGGTGGTACGCCAGCGGTGACCTCGGCGCGGGCGGGCGACACGTCCGGCGTATCGCCCGCACCGCGTCCGGCGTATCGCCCGCACCGCGTCCGGCGTATCGCCCGCACCGCGTCCGGTATGTCGCCCGTACCGCGTCCCGTATGTCTGCGCGCACGGAGTCCCGACGTGTGCCGGTCACCCGAACCGGTCGGCCGGGCGTCGGCTACCGTGACAGCGCCCGACCACCCCCGACCGCCGGAGGTCCCGTGCCGCTGCTCTACACCATCGGCCAGCACACCGTCGGCGCCGCCCTGCGGCTCGCCTGGCGTCCCACCGTCGAAGGCCTGGAGAACATTCCGGCGACCGGCGGTGCGATCTTCGCGGGCAACCATCTCTCCGTCGCCGACGAACTCTTCCTCGGTGCGGTGGTTCCCCGGCACCTCGCCTTCTGGGCGAAGGCGGAGTACTTCACCGGCACCGGAGTCCGAGGCTGGCTGACCAGGTCGGTTGTGGAAGGGCTCGGCGCGATCCGGGTCGAGCGCAGCGGTGGCCGGGCCGCCCTCTCCGCCTTTGACGGCGCCGTGCCGGTGCTGCGGGCGGGGGACCTGGTCGCGCTCTACCCGGAGGGGACCCGGTCACCGGACGGGCGGCTCTACCGGGGGCGTACCGGCGTGGCCCGCCTGGCCCTGGCCGCCGAGGTACCGGTGATCCCGGTCGGGATGATCGGTACGGAGAAGGTCCAGCCGATCGGGGCCCGGATGCCCCGGCTCGGCGCGGGGAAGGTGACGGTGCGGTTCGGCAAGCCGCTCGACTTCACCGGCCGGCCGACGGACCGGAGTTCGCTGCGTGAGATCACCGACGAGGTCATGGTGGAGATCCAGAAACTGACCGGTCAGGAGTACGTGCCCCGGTACGCCCCGGCGCGTACCGGCGGGGACGACGGTATCCCGACGGTGGGGAGCTGAGCCGCGTCGCGCCCTGACGACGGTTGTCGAACCTCCGGACCGCCGGCCGGCCTCACTCCCGTAGCACGATCTCCGTACGCATCGCGGCCAGCAGTTCCGCGCTCTCGTCCAGGCTCCGCCGGGTGAACAGCCCGGTGACCAGGCTGCCGTGGTCCGCGGTGGTGCAGAGGACAACGGACTCGCCGTCCTCCTTGCCGGTGGTACAGCTGCGGTACTCGCCCCGGACGTCGGTCTTGACCGGTTCTGCCGTGGCGAGGTTGTACTGCTCGCGGAGCTCGTCCTGCTCCTTCGTCACATCAGACTCGGGGTTCAGCCGGAACCCCGTGGTGCCGAAGATCGTCACCCGCTTGCCGGATCCGTCACGGTAGACGGCCGCGAACGTCCCCTCGGCCAACCAGTTCCTGGCCCGCAGGTCCGCCTTGAGGTCCCCGACCGCCCGCTCGCCGTCCCCGTCGTCCTGCAGCCGCAGGTCACGTACCTGCTGCGGCAGGGGATCCGCCGGCTGGGCTGGGTACTGGTCCCAGACGGGCCAGAGGTAGTAGCCCGGCACACCGCAGCAGCAGAAGACGCTGAGCAGGGTCAGTACGAGCATGACCCGGGGCCAGCGCCGGCGACGTCGTACCGGGATCGGGACGTAACCCTGCGGTGGCTTCCAACCCGGCGGTGTCGCCTGGGGCGGGGCCGTGGACTTGCGTCGTTTCCGTCGGCTCGGCTGGGGCGGCGCGACCGGTGCCGGTGGGGGTGGCGGGGGCGCCGCCTTCGGGCGTGCTGGTTTCCGGCGGGGTGTCGGCTCGGGTGTCTGCCGTGGTCGGGGAACCGACGGTGCGCCGGGCGGGTGCGGTGTGGGCGCCGGTGGCGGTGGCCCGGCGGGCGAGGGGAAGACCCGGGTGGGCGACAACTGTCGCGGCGGGCTCACCGGGTGCGGCGGCGGGCTCACCGGGTGCGGCGGCGGGCTCACCGGGTGCGGGGGCGGGCTCACCGGCGCGGCCGGCTCCACCCTGGTGGGGTGGGCGGCCGCAGCGGTGTGCCCGGTCGACGGGTGGAGCGGCTGGCCGCCGGCCGGCGGGTAGGCGGGTGACGCCAACCAGGGGTCGTCGGCGGTACCCGCCCAGGGATCCACCGGGGTCGGCATCTCGGCATCGTCGGACTCGACGGTCGGCATCCGCAGCGTCGGGTCCGGCCGGCGCGGCCCCGTCGACGGGCGGTCCGGGCCCGGCGTCGCCGATGCCGGCGGTCCGGCCGGTGCGGCCGGCTCGTCGCCGCCGCCCAGCCAGCGGCGCCGGCGACGGTTCTGTGGCGGCGGTACCGCCGCCGAACCGGTCCAGCGGGGCGCGGCGACCCGGGTCGGCTCCGGTGCCGGCCCGGCCGCACCGGTGACCGGCGACGGGTCCGCCGCGTCGGCGCCCGCGGGTCCGTCCGGCGGCGCGCTCCCGGCGTTGGCTGCCGGTCCGGTCCGCGCCGGCTCGGCGTCGACGGTGGCCGGACGGGTCGGTACGTCGGTGCCGTCGTCCGGCTGTGCGGCGGGTTCGGTCCGGCGGGTCGGTGTGTCGGTGTCGTCGTCCCGGCCCGCCGCGTCGGTCGGTGCGGTGGGGTCCGGCGCCCGGTCGGGCTCTGGGTCCGTGCCCGGGGGCGGACGGTCGGGGTCGGCACCGGCCCCCACCGGCCGGTCGGGACCGGTGGTGGGGTCGACCGGGGTGCCCGAGTCCGCCGCGCCGCTGGTCGGCGAGGTCTCCACCCGGGGCGCCGTGCGGTCCCGATCGTCGGAACCGCCGGCCGGTGGCGGCTCGACCGGCTCCGGCTGCCCGGGTGCGGTGGCTCGGCCTGCCGGCTGACCCTCGTCCGGCTGAGGCTGACGCATCGTGCGGCTCTCCTCTCGCGCCCGTCCGAGGTTAGTACCGGCGTACCAGTTCGTCCGGTCGACGTCTGAGCTGTGCCGGTCCGCCCCGTGTCGTGACGGACCGCGTCGATCCGGGCACAACCAGGTGGGTCGAGTGCACCGGCGCCGACGACGGCTCGGGATAGAGTTCCTACCCGATCGGGTCGCGGAAGCTACGCGTACCCTGGATTGTTGGTCGGGTCCCTGCGAGTTGTTGTTCCGGGAGGTTCCATGAGCGCCGCGTCGGCCGCCGCGAGCAGGTCTGCGGCGATGACGGTCTGGCCGCAGCTCGAACCGCTGCTGCCCCAGGTGAGCAAGCCGATCCAGTACGTCGGCGGTGAACTGGGCGCGGTGGTGAAGGACTGGGAGTCGGCCGTCGTCCGGTGGGCGCTGATGTATCCCGACGCGTACGAGGTGGGCCTGCCCAACCAGGGCGTGCAGATCCTCTACGAGGTGCTCAACGAGCTGCCTGACGTCCTGGCCGAGCGGACGTACGCGGTCTGGCCGGACCTGGAACGGCTGATGCGCGCCAACGGCGTGCCGCAGTTCACCGTCGAGGCGCACCGGCCGGTCGGCGCGTTCGACCTGTTCGGCATCTCGTTCGCCACCGAGCTGGGCTACACCAACCTGCTCACCGCCATCGACCTGGCCGGGATCCCGCTGCTCGCCGCGGACCGGACCGACGCGCACCCGGTGATCGTGGCCGGCGGTCACGCCGCGTTCAACCCCGAGCCGATCGCCGACTTCATCGACGCGGCGGTGCTCGGCGACGGCGAGGAAGCCGTCCTGGAGATCACCGAGATCGTCCGGGGCTGGAAGCAGGAGGGCTGCCCGGGAGGCCGGGACGAGCTGCTGCTGCGGCTGGCCCGGACGGAGAGCGTCTACGTACCGCGCTTCTACGACGTCGACTACCTGCCCGACGGTCGGATCCAGCGGGTGGTGCCGAACCGGCCGGACGTACCGTTCCGGGTGCACAAGCGCACGACGATGGACCTGGACGCCTGGCCGTACCCGAAGAAGCCGATCGTGCCGCTGGCCGAGACGGTGCACGAGCGGTACGCGGTGGAGATCTTCCGGGGTTGCACCCGGGGCTGCCGGTTCTGCCAGGCCGGCATGATCACCCGTCCGGTCCGGGAGCGGTCGATCACCACCGTGGGGCAGATGGTGCAGCAGGGGCTGGAGTACTCCGGTTTCCACGAGGTGGGTCTGCTGTCGCTGTCGTCGGCCGACCACTCGGAGATCGGTGACATGTGCTCCGGGCTGGCCCAGCAGTACGAGGGCACCAACGTCTCGCTGTCGCTGCCGTCCACCCGGGTCGACGCGTTCAACATCGACCTGGCCCAGGAGCTGAGCCGCAACGGGCGGCGTACCGGGCTGACCTTCGCCCCGGAGGGCGGCTCGGAGCGGATCCGTCGGGTGATCAACAAGATGGTGTCGGAGGAGGACCTCATCCGCACCGTCGTCACCGCCTACACCAACGGCTGGCGGCAGGTGAAGCTCTACTTCATGTGCGGTCTGCCGACCGAGACCGACGAGGACGTACTGCAGATCGCCCGGCTCGCGCACGAGGTGATCAAGGCGGGGCGGGCGGCGACCGGCTCGAAGGACATCCGCTGCACGGTCTCGATCGGCGGGTTCGTGCCGAAGCCGCACACCCCGTTCCAGTGGGCGTCGATGGAACGTCCCGAGGTGATCGACAACCGGCTCAAACTGCTCAAGCAGGCGATCAACGCCGACCGGTCACTCGGCCGGGCGATCGGGTTCCGCTACCACGACGGCGAGCCGTCGCTGATCGAGGGCCTGCTCAGCCGAGGTGACCGCCGGGTCGGCGCGGTGATCCGGAAGGTCTGGGAGGACGGCGGCCGGTTCGACGGCTGGAGCGAGCACTTCTCCTTCCAGCGCTGGGTGGACGCCGCCGCCGAGGTACTGCCGACGTTCGGCGTCGACCTCGACTGGTACACCGTCCGGGAGCGCGAGGAGACCGAGGTGCTGCCCTGGGACCACCTCGACTCCGGCCTGGACAAGGACTGGCTCTGGCAGGACTGGCAGGACGCCATGTCCGAGTTCGAGCAGGACGACTGCCGGTGGACCCCCTGCTTCGACTGCGGGGTCTGCCCGTCCATGGACACCGAGATCCAGATCGGGCCGACCGGCAAGAAGTTGCTGCCGCTGACCCCGGTCAACGGGCTACGGGCACCGGCCGGCGCCCACCACTGACCGTTCGATCCGGCCGGCCGTCACCAGCGCCATCCGGCGGCGGCCGCCGGCGACCGTTCCCACCCGGCCGGCCGCGTGCCGTACGCCGGGGGCCGGGTTGGCGTCCGCCGCCGGGCTGGGCGAGGATGCCAGGAACATCGTGTACACCGAGGAGCAGCGCGATCAGTAGCAAACCACAGCCTGAGGGCGGTCAGGCGCCGGTCGTACAGCGGATCCGGATCAGGTACGCCAAACGGGGACCGTTGCGGTTCACCTCCCACCGGGACTTCGCCCGCGCCTTCGAACGTGCGGTACGCCGGGCCGGCGTACCGGTGGCGTTCTCCCAGGGCTTCACGCCGCATCCCAAGATCTCCTATGCCAGCGCGGCGCCGACCGGGGTGGCCAGCGAGGCGGAGTACCTGGAGATCGGCCTCCGGGAGCCGGTGGACCCGGCGGCGCTGCGGGCCGCCCTGGACGCCGCGTTGTCGCCGGGGCTCGACGTGCTGGACGCCGTCGTCGCCGGTCCGGGCAGCCTCGCGGACCGGATCGACGCGTCCCGGTGGCGGGTCGAGTTGCCGGGTGTCGAACCCGCTGTCCTGCGTGACGCGGTTTCGGCGTTCCTGGCCGCCGCCGAGGTGTCCGTGGAGCGGATGACCAAGCAGGGACGACGTGTCTTCGACGCCCGACACGCGGTGACCGGGATCGATGTGATCGAGCGGACCGGGGCACCTTCCGAGGTCGCGGGCGTACCGTGTGCGATACTCGAAATGGTCGTGCGGCAGGTCACCCCGTCCGTACGGCCCGATGACGTCCTTTCCGGCCTCCGCGTGGTGGCCGACCTGGAGCCGCCGGTGCCGCCTCGGGCGACCCGGCTGGCGCAGGGCACGGTGACCGCGCAGGGGGAGATCGTGGATCCGTTGGAGGCGGATCGCGACAGGACAGCCATCGGCGAACGCTAGCCGGAAGTCCGGTCGGCGGGCAGGCAGGCAGACTTCGGCGGTCCGGTCAACTTGACGCGTCGCCGGAAATACTTTGCGGCAACCCTGCGTGGCAGCGCTCACCCGCGCCCGGGGAAGCCAGAACTGGAGAACGTCCATGCTCGAGAACGAGCCCGAGGGCGGGGATCGGACCGGCGCCGAGCCGGCCGACGACACCGTCGAGAACAGCAACAACTCCGAGGCGGCGCCCGCGCGGCGTGGCCGTACCACCCGGCGGCGGAGTTCCGCGACGCCGAGTGAACCGGCGCCGACCGGCGTACCGGTCGAGGCGCCGACGTCGGTCCGCTCGACCAGTGGCGAAGCGGGCGACATGGAGGTGCTGGCCCCGGTGCGGGGCGACACGGAAAGCACCACAAAAGCCCCACGGCGCCGCCGTAAGGCCACCACCGCCGACAAGAAGGACAGCGCCGGAGCCGGCTCGGCGGAACCGACCGCCACCGACGGTCCCGATGTCGCGGCCGGGCGGCCCGCCGACACCGACCCGACGGAGGCCGGTCCGACCGGGGTGGCTGGCGGCGCCGACGAGACGGCCGCCGACGAACCGGTTCCTCCGGTCAAGGTGACCCGTACCCGGCGGAAGAAGGCGGTTCCACCAGCGGCGCCGGCAGGCGGGGAGACCGTGGTCGAGGCCGGCCCGGGCGGTGCGGTGGGCGAGCCGGGCGCCGTGGTGGTCGGTACCGACCCGAGCGGTGCCGCCGGGGTGACCCCGGAGACGCCGCCGGTGACCGTCGAGGCCGAGGAGGCCGAGGCTGAGGCCGAGGAGGAGCCGCCGCGTCGGCGCCGCCGGGCCGCGCTCTCCGCGCCGACCGTGCTCTTCATGGCGCCCGAACCGGAGACCCCGATCGTCCGCCCCGCCGCGCAGCCCGAGCTGGCGCCGGCCCCGGTCGAGACGGTCGAGGTGGAGGTGGAGGCGGACGAACCGGTCGAGACGGGCCGGCGACGCCGCCGTGGACGCCGCTCCGCCGAACCGCTGGCGACCGAGGCCGGTCCCGAGGCCGAGACCGAGGTGGAGGGCACCGCGGACGAGGAGCCCCTCGACGAGGCGGGGGACGAGGACGACGAGACGGCGGCCGCCCGGCGGCGGCGTCGCCGTGGGCGCCGAGGGCGTGGCCGGGGCAAGGGCACCGCCGACGACGGTGACGACGTCGAGGACGAGGAACCGGTCGGCCAGGTCGAGGAGGCCGACGCCGAGGCGGACGAGGACGAGGACGAGGAAGCCGAGGCCGCCGACGGGGTCACCCGTCGTCGCCGTCGTCGCCGCCGCAAGGGCGCCGGCGACACCGACGGCACCGCCGACGACGGCGTACCCACCGTCATCAAGATCCGTGAGCCCCGCAAGACCGTCGACGAGGTGCAGGGCGTCTCCGGTTCGACCCGGCTGGAGGCCAAGCGGCAGCGTCGACGGGACGGCCGCGAACAACGGCGTACCCGACCGCCGATCCTGAGCGAGTCGGAGTTCCTGGCCCGCCGGGAGGCGGTCGACCGGGTGATGGTGGTCCGCCAGCGCGGCGACCGGACCCAGATCGGCGTACTGGAGGACGGGGTGCTCGTCGAGCACTACGTCACCCGCGCCTCGTCCGGCACGATGGCGGGCAACGTCTACCTCGGCAAGGTGCAGAACGTGCTGCCCAGCATGGAGGCGGCCTTCGTCGACGTCGGGCGCGGGCGCAACGCGGTGCTCTACGCGGGTGAGGTCAACTGGGACACCACCGGCCTGGAGGGGCGGGCCCGCTCGATCGAGCAGGCGCTGCGCTCCGGCGACTCGGTGCTGGTGCAGGTGACCAAGGACCCGATCGGGCACAAGGGGGCGCGGCTGACCAGCCACATCGCCCTCTCCGGCCGGCACCTGGTGTACGTACCGCACGGCAACGCCTCCGGGATCAGCCGCAAGCTGCCGGACACCGAGCGCAAGCGGCTGCGGGACATCCTCAAGAAGCTGGTGCCGGACGGTGCCGGCGTGATCGTCCGGACCGCCGCCGAGGGCGCCAGCGAGGACGAGTTGGCCCGGGACGTCAAGCGGCTGCAGGCGCAGTGGGAGGACATCCAGGCCAAGGCCACCGAGGGTGGTGCCCCGGTGCTGCTCTACGAGGAGCCCGACCTGGTGATCCGGGTGGTCCGGGACCTGTTCAACGAGGACTTCCGCGAGCTGGTGGTGCAGGGCGACGAGTCGTACGACATGGTCGAGTCGTACCTCTCGCACGTCTCGCCGGACCTGGTGCCCCGGCTGCGCCGGCACACCGGGACGGCGGACGTCTTCGCCGAGCGGCGGATCGACGAGCAGATCCTCAAGGGGCTGGACCGCAAGGTCTTCCTGCCCTCCGGCGGACACCTGGTGATCGACCGTACCGAGGCGATGACGGTGATCGACGTCAACACCGGTAAGTACACCGGTGCCGGGGGCAACCTGGAGGAGACGGTCACCCGCAACAACCTCGAGGCGGCCGAGGAGATCGTCCGCCAGCTCCGGCTGCGCGACCTCGGCGGCATCGTCGTGATCGACTTCATCGACATGGTCCTGGAGTCGAACCGCGACCTGGTGCTGCGTCGGCTGACCGAGTGCCTGGGCCGGGACCGGACCAAGCACCAGGTCACCGAGATCACCTCGCTCGGTCTGGTGCAGATGACCCGGAAGCGGATCGGCGCCGGGCTGCTGGAGGCGTTCAGCGAGACCTGCGACTGCTGCAAGGGTCGCGGTGTGATCATCCACACCGAGCCGGTGCCGGAGAAGTCCCGGCCGGGTGCGGGCGACAAGGTCAAGGCGGTCGCGTCGGCGAGCACCGGCACCACGCCGGCGGCCCCGGCGGTCGAGCCGCCGGCCACCTCGACCCGGCGCCGTGGCCGCAAGGCCGCGCCGGAGCGGGTGGTCGTCGAGGTGTCCGAGTACGAGGACACCATGGGTTACGACCTGTCCCGGTACGAGATCGACACGCCCTCGACGGCGGACGTCGCCGACACCCAGCCGACGGAGTCGATGCGGCTGGCCGGCGCGGGTGACCCCGACGCCCTCGAGGACGGCGGTGACCTGGACGCCGAGGCCGAGAGCACGGAGTCCGGCGGTCGGCGGCGGGTCCGGCGGGGCGGTGCCCGGCGGCGTACCCGGCCCTGACGGTGGTGCCTCCGGTGCCTGCGGCCGCGGCTGTGGGCACCGGCTCCGAGGTGGCCCCAGGGGTTCGGTGGGACGCCGGTTCGCCGAGCGGTGCGCGGCGCTGACTGGGATGATTGCGGAGGATGTGGCTAGGCTGAGCGCATCCTTCGCGATCTTCAATTGGCCGTCGGCTCCGTCGGCCGGGTCGTCCGGGGGATCGGCCATCCCGCTGTCGAGGAGACGAACATGCGACGCCTGCTGGTGACCGCCGCCATCGCCGCCGTACTGCTCACGTCCGCCGCCTGTTCGGGCGAGCGGAACGGTGCGACGGGCGGCTCCCCGTCGCCCGGCGTCGGCTCGTCGACCGGTACGCCTTCCCCGGGCGCGCCGGGAAGCGGGGTGCCCGGGACCGGGGCGCCCGGCTCGGGCCCGACCGGGTCACCCGGCGTGGACGCCGCCCCGGCCGGCGGCAACGCCAGCGAGGTCTGTGACGCGGCCACCAAGGCCAGTGCCGACTCGGTCCGGACCTTCATCGAGGAGCTGGGCAAGTCGTTGCAGGCGACCGGCGCCAACGACACCGCCGGTGCCGAGGCCGCGCAGCGCAAGGCCGAGGAGGCGCTGCGGAACTGGGGCAGTGCCATGCGTGAACAGTCCGCCAAGGCCACCGACGCCCGGCTCAAGGCGGTGCTGGCCGAGATCGGCACCGAGGTGGGCTCGATGAAGGCCAGCGTCGAGTCCGTCGACGAGACCAAGCTCGACCAGTTGCAGCAGCGGCTGGACCAGCTCTGCGGGACCTGACGCCTGCGCCGGTCGGCTGCCGGTGAGCCGGGGACCGGGTCGCCGCACGGCGGGCCCGGAGCCGGATCGGCCGTCGGCGGGAGCGATCGCCGGCCCCGGCCGGCGTCTCGGGCGGGTGCCTGGTCAAGGGGCCGGTTTGGGGGTCGGAGCGGTCATGGCGTACGCTGGCCTGCGGCGCGATTTACGTGCTACGTTCTCGCGCGCCCGCCCCGCACCTGGTGCGGTGGAGTGGGCGACACGAAAACACCATCCGCAGCCTCAATGACAGGGAGTCCGCCTCCGATGTACGCGATCGTCAAGACCGGCGGCAAGCAGTACAAGGTCGCCGAGGGCGACGTGATCGAGGTTGAGAAGCTGACCGGGCAGCCCGGTGACGCGGTCAAGTTCACCGCCGTGCTGCTCGTCGACGGCGACGACCTGGTGACCGACGCGGCGCGGTTGGCCAACGTCGCGGTGTCCGGTGAGATCGCCGCGCACACCAAGGGTCCGAAGATCCGGATCCACAAGTTCAAGAACAAGACCGGTTACCACAAGCGTCAGGGTCACCGTCAGCCGTTGACCCAGGTCAAGGTGACCGGGATCACCAACGGTAAGTAAGCGTCCAGCGGAAAGACAGGTCGTCCTCAGATGGCTCACAAAAAGGGTGCGTCCAGCTCGCGTAACGGCCGCGACTCCGCGGCGCAGCGGCTCGGCGTCAAGCGGTTCGGTGGTCAGCTGGTCAACGCCGGCGAGATCCTGATCCGGCAGCGGGGCACGAAGTTCCACCCCGGTGACCTGGTCGGCCGTGGCAGCGACGACACGCTCTTCGCTCTGGCCCACGGCGCGGTCCAGTTCGGTACCAAGCGCGGCCGCAAGGTCGTCAGCATCGTGCCGACCGAGCGGTAACGTTCAGTTTTCCGGCGGAGCGGGCCGCGGACCTGGTGTCCCCGGCCCGCTCCGCCGTTTCACGTGTGGAGCGCTGTCCCGCGCCACCGCACGACGCCGTACGTGCCGGTGATCCGGGCGACGGTTGCGCCGCCGCTGTGCCGGCGCCGATGAAAGGATTGACAACGTGACGATGTTCGTTGACCGGGTCGTGCTGCACCTGCAGGCCGGTGACGGCGGGCACGGGTGCGTGTCGATCCACCGGGAGAAGTTCAAGCCGTTCGGCGGTCCCGACGGCGGTAACGGCGGACACGGCGGCAGCGTCTCCCTGGTCGTCGACCCGCAGGTGCACACCCTCCTCGACTTCCACTTCCGGCCGCACGTCAAGGCCGAGAACGGCCGTGGCGGTTCGGGTTCCAACCGGGACGGGGCCAACGGCGCCGACCTGGTGCTCAAGGTGCCGGACGGTACGGTCGTGTACGGCATGGACGGCACCGTCCTCGCCGACCTGATCGGCGCCGGTACGACGTTCGAGGTGGCCCGTGGCGGTCGGGGTGGCCGGGGCAACGCGGCGCTGGCCAGCAGTCGACGCAAGGCCCCCGGATTCGCCGAACTGGGCGAGCCGGGCGACCGGCTCGACGCGGTCCTCGAACTCAAGAGCGTGGCGGACATCGGGCTGGTCGGCTTCCCGTCCGCCGGCAAGTCGTCGCTGATCTCGGTCCTGTCGGCGGCCAAGCCGAAGATCGCGGACTACCCGTTCACCACCCTGGTGCCGAACCTCGGCGTGGTCCGGGTGGACGATCACACCTTCACCGTCGCCGACGTACCGGGGCTGATCCCGGGGGCGGCCACCGGCAAGGGACTGGGCCTGGAGTTCCTGCGGCACATCGAGCGCTGTGCCGTGCTGGCCCACGTCGTCGACGCGGCCACCCTGGAGCCGGGGCGCGACCCGCTGGCCGACATCGACGCGATCGAGGCCGAGTTGGCCGAGTACGGCGGGCTGGCCGACCGGCCGCGGATCGTCGTACTCAACAAGATCGACGTACCGGACGGCCGTGACCTGGCCGAGATCGTCCGGCCCGACATCGAGGCGCGCGGCCTGCGGGTCTTCGAGGTCTCCGCGGTCACCCGGGAGGGGCTGCGGGAGCTGACCTTCGCGATGGCCGACCTGGTCGAGCGGTTCCGGGCGGCGGCGCCGGTGCTGGAGCCGACCCGGATCGTCATCCGACCGCCGGCCGTCGACGACGCCGGTTTTGTCATCGAGCAGGCGCCCGACGGGGCGTACGTGGTGAAGGGTCCGAGGCCGGAGCGTTGGGTCCGGCAGACGAACTTCGACAACGACGAGGCGGTCGGCTACCTGGCCGACCGGCTCGCCCGGTTGGGCGTCGAGGAGCAGCTCGCCAAGGCCGGTGCCGAGCCGGGTGACCTGGTCCGGATCGGCGAGCGGGAGTTCGACTGGCAGCCGACGCTGTACGCCGGTGAGGAGTACACGCCGACCGCCAGGGGAACCGACAGGCGGCTGGAGGAGAAGCAGACCCGGGCGACGGCGGCGGAACGGCTCGCGGCCCGCAAGGCCCGTCGGCAGCGTCCGGCGGACGAGTTGGCCGCCGAGGGGCCGGCGACGGCCGTGGCCGCCGGTGAGGTCGGAACGTTGGCGAACGGTGTGGCCGATGACGCCGGGACGGTGGAGCCGGATCCGGCTGACAGCGCCGGGACCTCGGCGCAGCCGGACCCGAGTGGCAGCGCCGGGAGCTCGGCGAACACCGCGGACGACGAGGGGACGAGGGCGCCGGGTCGCCCCGGTACCGTCGACGGGGACGCGGATTAGTTCACCAACCTCCGGATTCGGGCCACCCGGGCGAAACCTTGTCGAAACGCCTCCTGGTTAACGTCGACAGGGTGCTGATCGAGTCGCGTCCGTCGTCGGACCCGGAGCTGGCCGCCCTGGTCGTGGCGCAGCAGCGCGAACTCCGGGAGACCGGACGGGTCGACCGGCGGGCTTTCTCGCCGTACGACGACGTACGTCACCTGGTCGGCGTGCAGGCCGGCCGGGCCGTCGCCTGCGGGGCGATCCGCTCGGTGGACCGGGAGACGGCCGAGATCACCCGGATGTACGTCCGCCCCGCGCACCGGGGCCGGGGTCTGGGCCGGCAACTGCTCGGCGCCCTGGAGGAGCTGGCGCTCTGGAGTGGGCACAGCGTGCTGCGGCTGGAGACCGGTCGCCAGCTCGTCCGCGCGATCGGGCTGTACGTCTCCGCCGGCTACGCCGAGATCGCGGTCTACGGCGAGTACGTCGACAACCCGCAGAGCGTCTGTTTCGAGAAGCGACTCCCGGTCCCGGCCTGACACCCGCCGCCCCGCCAGGCCGACCGTCGTCGCGCCGGCGTCGGTTCGGCTGACCGAGGCCGTGCTTTCCGCCGGCGGCTCGGCTGGCGTGGCGTCGGGCGTCGGCTCGGCTGACCGGGGCCGACCTGGCCGCCGGGGCGTCGGGTCGGTCGGTGAGCCGGGGAGGCGTCCGCTCGGCCGGGACCGGTGGTCGCTTCAGGTCAGCAGGCCGATTGCCCGCTTGGCCCGGTACACCGTGTCGGCCGCGCTGTCCCGGGCACGTTCCGCTCCCTCGACCAGCACCTGCCGGACGTACCCGGGATCGCGGGCGAGTTCGGCGTGCCGGAGCCGGATCGGCCGCAGCAACCCGTCGACGGCCTCCACCACCGCCGTCTTGAGCTGGGCGTACGACCGGTAGCCGGCGGTCAGCGCGGTGGGTGGGTCACCTACGGCGGCGGCGAGGATGTCCAGCAGGTTCGCCAACCCGGGGCGGGACTGCGGGTCGTACTCGACGGTACGGCCGGGATCGGTCACCGCGCGCGTCACCTTGCGGCGGATCACCTCCGGCGGGTCGAGCAGGAAGATGATTCCCGCGTCGGTCTCGGCGGTCTTGCCCATCTTCCTGGTCGGGTCGGCCAGGTCCATCACCCTGGCCGAGACGGTCGGGAGGACCGCGCGGGGCACCACGAACGTGTCGCCGTAGCGGGTGTTGAACCGGTTGGCGACCGCCCGGGTGAGTTCCAGGTGCTGGCTCTGGTCGGCGCCGACCGGCACCTCGTGCACGTCGTGCAGCAGGATGTCGGCGGCCATCAGCACCGGATAGCTGAGCAGGCTCAGCCGGACATTCGGCTGGGTGACGGACTTCTCCCTGAACTGGATCATGCGCTGTGCCTCCCCGTAGCCGGTGGTGCACTCCAGCAGGTAGTGCAGCTCGGTGTGCTGCGGCACCTGGGACTGCACGTAGAGGGTCACCCGGTCCGGGTCGAGCCCGGCGGCGAGCAGCGTGGTCGCCTGTTCCAGGGTGTTCGCCCGTACCTCGTTCGGCTGGTGCGTCACGGTGAGCGCGTGCAGGTCGGCGAGGAAGACGATGGTCTCCGCGCGGTACTGGCCGGTCACGATCGGCCGGATCGCACCGAGCAGGTTGCCCAGGTGCAGGTGCCCGGTGGGTTTGAGGCCGGTGATCCGGCGTACCCCGGGGGTCGGCCGCGGGTGCGCGGTGGGCGTGGTGAGGGACGCGGTCGGGGTCATGGTCGGTAACTCCTTGCCGGTACGGGGGCCGCCACCGCCCGGGGGAGCGCAAACGAAACGGCCGCCCGGGAGGGGCGGCCGTTGGCTGTTTCGGGTACGCGGATGCGAGGGCCGCCCGTCAGGGCGCCCACCAACTGGTCGTTGTCATCCGCACGCCGTCAACGGTAGCAGGGCGGCCGGGCCGGCACCCCCCACTTGCCGGTGCGGAGGTGAAAGGAAGGGCCCCTTCCTCTACAAAGAGCGATAAGAAGGGGCCCTTCCTTTCAGCCGGGTACGCCGACGTTGAGTTCGGCGACGGTCGCCCACCGGCTGCCGTCGACGGCGCCGAGGGTACGCAACCGGATGTACCGGCCGCTGGTCGGCGGGATGGTCACGGTCTGCTCCGCCGCGCTGTTCGGGAAGGTGCCGGTCGCTACCGGAGTGCCCCAACTGCTCCGGCTGTTCGAGACGTACACCTCGTAGCCGGTGATCCGGCCGGCGGTGGAACCCTGCCGGGGCAGGTAGTAGAGCCGGTTCACGGTCCGGGTCGAGCCCAGGTCCAGGTCGATCCAGTGCGGGTGGTTCGGACTGCTCAGCAGCCGCTGGGTGTGCCAGATCGACGAGGAACTGCCGTCCCGGACATTGTTGGGACGGCCGTTGACCAGCAGGGTCTCCTGACTGTCCGCCCCGGCCACCGACCACTGCGACTGCGGCAGCCGGACACTGCCGGACTGCGGCGCGTACGTCGCGGTGTAGCTGGTCGGCGTGGCCGGCGCCGTGATCACGTGTGACTGGCCGCCGCCGTCGGACCAACTGCCGAAGACGTACGGGACGCCGCCCACGGTCTGCGGGGTGACCGCGCTGACCGTGTTGCTCGACCCCTGGATGACGGTACGGGTGAACGGCGTCGCCTGTTCGGTGGCGCCGACGACCAGCCGCAGCCCGGTCGGGCTGGTGTCGAAGGTCAGGTCGACGGTCTTCGGGTCGAGCCGGACGCTGGTGCTGTGGGCCAGCCCGCCGCTGTCGGTGGCGGTCAGGACCAGTTCCAGGTAGGACGGGTACTCGTGGTCGGGCCCGAACAGACTGCCGCTGGCCCCGGTGAAGTCCTGCAGCGTGTGGGTGTGGCAGTTGTCCAGCGTGTAGCAGTGGTGCAGCAGCATCCGCCACTGCAGGGCGCTGGCCGGCAGGGTGCCCTGGTCGGGGTCGGTGGCGTGGCCGGTGAAGCTGATCGTGTCGTTGACCGCCCAGGTGAAGCCCGCGTCCGGGGTGTCGATCACCGCGGTGGGCATGCTGTTGCCGGTCTGGATCGGCACCGTCTGGGTGGCCGAGGCGTTCAACGTGTCGTACACGGTCAGCCGGGCGGTGTACGGTCCGCCGGCCGGGTAGGTGTACGTCGCCGTCGGGGTGGTCGCGTCGACGGTGCCGTCGTTGGTGAAGTCCCACTCGAAGCGGAGCCGGCCCACGTCGGCCGGGTCGGCGTCGGAGGATCCGGTGCCGTCGAAGGTGACGGTCAGCGGGGCCGTGCCGGAGGTCGGCGTGGCGCTGATCGAGGCGACCGGCGGCTGGTTGCCGGGGAAGTAGCGGACCCGGCGTACCGAACCGGCGTGGTCGACGTAGTAGAGGTCGCCACCGGGGCCCATCTCGAGGTCGACCGGGTTGGCCGCGGCGCTGCCGAAGGTACGGCGGTTCGCCGCCCCCGGCAGCCCGCCTGGCGCGTCGGGCAGCATCGCCCAGATGCAGTCCCGGGAGTAGTCGGAGAAGAAGAGCGCACCGGCGTACTCGGTCGGGTAGCTGCCACCGGCCGCCGGGTAGAAGGCGGCTCCGGAGACCGACGAGCTGCCGGTCGGGCACGCCTCCCCGGTGACGACCCGGGCCGCGTGGTCGTACGTGTAGAACGGCGCGGTCTGGCCGTCACCGGTGTAGAGGTTCTCGCAGAGGTCGAGGTTGGCGCCGTCGTATCCGCTCTGCCGCCCGGTGCCCTCGTAGCAGGGCCAGCCGAAGTTGGTCACCCCGGACGTCGGGTTGGCCACCCGGTTGACCTCCTCCCACCGAGTCCAGCCGACGTCACCGAGCCAGACCTCGCTGGTGCCGGGCCGGACGGTGAACCGGTACGGGTTGCGCAGGCCCTGGGCGACGATCCGTCGGGTGTTCGGGTCGGCGCTGGCCGCGAGCGGGTTGCCCGGGGCGGCGGCGCCGGTCAGCGGGTCCAGCCGGAGCACCGTGCCGTCCAGGCTGGTCGGGTCGGCCGGGGTCCGCAGGTCCTGGGCGCGCAGCGCGCCGCCCTCGGCGGTCGGCGGGGTCATCGCCCCGCCGGGCGGGTCGGCGCAGGGGTTGTGCGGGTTGCCGAGCTGGCCGTAGTCGACCAGGTCGTAGCTGGCTCCGTCGCCCGCGCTGACGTAGAGCATGCCGTCGGCGCCGAAGGCCAGGTCACCGGTGGCGTGGCTGGCGTACTGCTGGCACCAGTCCTGCACGAAGACCTGCTCGGTGCCGGTCATGGTGTCGCCGCTGGCGGTCAACCGGGAGAGTCGACCGGTCACCACGCACCGGCCGCCGTTGGTGCCGCCGACCGAGGCACAGTTGTCGTTCCAGTACGGCGCGGTCTGCCCGGGTGGCGCGTCGTACGCGTACAGCACGTACACGTACGGCTGGGTCGGGAAGTCCGGGTGCAGGGTGAGGCCGAGCAGCCCTCGGTCGTGCTGGTTGTGCACGTTCGCCGACAGGTCGGCGAAGACGCTCGCCGTGGTGTCCGCGAGGTCGTCGTACACCTTGATCCGGCCGCCCTTCTCGGCGACGAAGATCCGGCCGTCCGGAGCGAACTCCAGATTGGTCGGCTGGTTGAGGCCGGTGAAGACGACCTGCTCCTGGAAACCGGTGGGCAGCACCACCGCGGCGGCCGGTGCCGTGCCGCCGGTGACCGGTGCGGCCAGCGCGGCGATCAGGGCGACCGTGAGGCCGGTGCGGAGCAGACGGGCGGTTGATGACGGTTGCGCGGGTGACGGCATGCATGCTCCCCAACTTGGCGCAGCTCCAAGTGGACAAAGGACCTGTCACGCTAGGGGGACACGCCGGAGTGGGCAGCCTCGCCGCGCCCGGAGTGAGCATCCCGGGACTACGGGCCAAACTCGCGACGTTCGTCAATGGGATGTTGTCGCCCGGACCCCGACGCACCGCCTCCACGGATCATCGGAGCGGGTCGGGGCCGGTCGGGCGAAACTACTCCGCCCGACCGGCCCGACCTCGGGTCACCCCCTTGACGGCCGGAGGTGTCGCTTCCCGGCGGCCACCACGACCGGCGGCCGGGAGATCATCCCTTCACTGTCAGGATCGGCCGCAGTTCCACCACCGGCTCAGCCACCCCGGCGGTGCGCAGGCTCTCCACCACCGGGCCGACCTCCTTGTACACCCAGGGCGCCTCCTGCTTCAGGTCACGCCGCCAGGCGTCCACGATGTCCCGCCGGCCGGCCACCGTCGGATCGCCGGGGTCGAGCGGGGTGACCACCCGGAACTCCCGCAGGAACGCGTCCAGTTGGTCGTCGCTGCCCCGGGCTGCCGCACCCCGGGGCACGCTGCGCCCCGCGCCGTGGCAGGCGCTGCCCAGCGACCGGGGATTGCCGAGCCCGCGGAGCAGGTGGCTCGGTGCGCCCATCGAGCCCGGGACCAGCACCGGCTCACCCCAGGCCCGGCCACCGTCCCGACCGGTGCCGTCCGCCCCGCCCGCCGGGGTGGCGCCTTTGCGGTGCAGGACGGCGCCGTCCGGTTCCGGCCAGAGCAGGTTGTGCGGTGCGTCGTAGACCAGTCGTGACCGGAGTTCTCCGGCGCTGATGTCAGCGAGCCCGGCCCGCATCATCAGCGCCAGGAAGAACCGGTTGCCGATGGCGAAGTTCGCCGCGTTGGCGAACGCGGTCAGGTAACGCTGCCGTCCGGTCGCCGTCCGTTCGTCGAGCAGCATCGGCAGGATCCGGTTGCGGGGCATCGGCACCGTGCGCGGCCAGGCCGCCTTCGCCTGGTCGCGGCCGGTCGCGTTGGCCTGGTGGCCGAGCGAGAGCGAACCGCTGTGCACCATCAGCACCACCTGACCGGGGGTCAGACCCCAGGCGTACGCGGTCGCGCCGTCGTGCACCCGGGAGACGTACTGCAGTTCGGCGAAGTGGTTGCCGCCGCCGACACTGCCGATGATGCTGTCGTAACTCGTCCCGCCGCCGCTGGTGATCCAGTCCTGGAAGTCGTCGGCGGAGGAGACCGGGAAGCCGACCGAGTGCAGTCGGCCGTCCAGGTCGCCGAGGTCGTCCGGGCCGACCTGCCGCCAGGCGCCGGCGTCGGCCCGAGCGGCCGGCCCACCGGGTACGCCGTCGGCGAGCAGCCCCGGCAGTCCCTCCCGGAGCAGTCCCTCGCGTTGTCGGGGGGTCAGCCCTATTCGGCGGCCCCCCTCGAAGAACAGGTGTCGTAGCCGTCGTTCCAGGCGGTCGAGGTGCGGCCGGACCTGCTCCACGGTCAGCGAGGTGGCCTCGACCCGCATTCCGCAGTTGATGTCGTTGCCGACCGCCTGCGGGATCAGCGCGCCGACGGTACGCAGCACCGTGCCGATCGGGATGCCGGCACCCTTGTGGAAGTCGGGGGTGCAGACGACCCGGTCGAGGCGCGGCTCGGTGTCGAGCCCGGGTACGGCGTGCCCGAGCCGCCGCAGCGTGTCGGCGGTCTCCAGCACGGTGAGCAGTTCGTCGATCGCCACGGATTCGACAGGTACGTCTGCTCGGGCGCAGATCTCGACCGGAACGTCGTACGGGTTGGGCAGGTGGAGCCAGGAGTCGTCGATCCGGACCGGTCGGGGGTCGGGTCGTCTGGTCGGAGCTGAGCTTCGTCCGGTGGGAGTTGAGGAGGGCACGCGAAACCTTTCGGGGCTGCCAGGAGGTGGATGTGGGCCATCGGCACGCGCGGGACGCGTGCGGGCGGGCGGACGGTGCCGCCGGTATCCGGTTGTGCTCGTCGGTTCAGCAGCCGCGAGGTCAAGATCAGAGTAGGTGCGGCGGTTTCGGGCCGGCAAGCTGATTACCGCCGCGGCCGTCCTGGACGACCGACTGACCAGGAAGTTTGCTCCGGATCCCGATGAAGATCATCACTTGGCGAGGGGTGTCTGTCGTCCTAGGGTCGGCGGATGGGCGCGAACCGGATTCACCTTGCTGTCGCGGCGGTCCGGGCAGCACGCTCGTCGGCGGCACGGGGCGGTGGCCGGCGCCGGGCGCTGGCCGTACCGGTGCTCGCCGTGGTGTTCGCCGCTGCGCTGTCCGGCCTGGGCGGCTGTGGAACCGGACCGGCCGGGGACCGGTCCCCGGCGGCCGGCGGGGCGGGCCGGTCCCCGGCGGACGGCGGACCCGGCAACCCGACCCCCGTCCCGACCGGTCCGTACGCGGCCCGGCTGCCGCGCTTCCCGGCGGCGCCGGTGCCGGAACCGGTGACCGTGCCCGACGGCCCGCTGGCCGGTTGGTACAGCCGGATCCCCACCGAACAGCCGGTGGCGTTCCTGACCATCGACGACGGCTGGATCAGGAAGCCGGAGGCGCGCCAACTGCTCGTCGACGCGCACGTGCCGGTGACGCTCTTCCTCACCACCAACGCGGTCAAGGACGACCCCGACTTCTTCCGCGGCCTGCCGGACAACGTGGCCATCGAGGCGCACACCGTCACCCACCAGGTGCTGCGGGGCAAGTCGTACCGGACCCAGCGGCGCGAGATCTGCGGATCCGCCGACCGGTTGGCCGCTTGGTACGGCCGCCGCCCGCTCCTGTTCCGCCCGCCGGGCGGCAGCAGGGACGACACCACGCTGCGGGCGACCCGGGACTGCGGCCTGAAGGCGGCCTTCTTCTGGACGGAGACCGTGGACAAGGGCAAGGTCCGCTACCAGACCGCGGAACACCGGGTGCACGCCGGGGACATCATCCTGATGCACTTCCGGGACCGGTTCGTCGACGACTTCACCGCCGCGCTGACCGCGATGCACGAGGCCGGACTGACGCCGGCCCTACTCGGGGACTACCTGCGTTGACCAGGGCCGACGGCCGACCCGGTTCACTCGAGGTCGAACTCGCCGTCCTGGGCGCCGGCCACGAAGGCGTCCCACTCCGCCTGGGTGAAGACCAGCACGGGACCGTCCGGCTCGGCGGAGTTCCGCATGCCGATCAGGTCGTCGACGAAGGCGATCTCGACCGCGCCCTCCGAATCGTCTCCCTCGGCACGTTGCCACACGGCGCGCGACAGGTCGAAATCGCCCTTCGGATGCTGCGCCATCGTCGGTTCCTCCATCAACGGGTCGCCGGATCCGCCGCCTGCGGGATCCCATGGTGCAGGATATGCGGATGTCGAGCCTGACCCGGGTAGCGGCCGCCGAGCGCGCCGCCCTGCTCGCCGCCGAGTCCTACGCCATCGACCTGGACCTGACCGGCGACGAGCGGACCTTCCGGTCCACCACCACCGTCCACTTCCGGTGTACGACGCCGGGTGCCACCACCTTCGTCGAGGTCCGACCCGCGCAACTGCTCCGGGTACGCCTCAACGGCGTCGACCTGGACCCGGAGGCGCTGGCGGACAACCAGTACCCGCTGACCGGGCTGGGTGCCGAGAACGTGCTCACCGTCGAGGCGGAGATGGCGTACTCGAACAGCGGGGAGGGGCTGCACCGGTTCGTGGACCCCGCCGACGGCGCCTGCTACCTCTACGCCATGTCCGGTATGGACAACGCGCAGCGGATTTTCGCCTGCTTCGACCAGCCCGACCTGAAGGCGCCGGTGACCCTGACCGTCACCGCGCCGCCGGAGTGGACCGTGGCCGGTAACGGTGAACTCGCCGGCACCCCGGCCCCGGGCCGGTGGGAGTTCGCGCCGACCCCGCCGCTGGCCACGTACTTCGTGACCGTCGTCGCGGGGCCGTACCACGTGGTCCGGGCGGAGCATGACGGGATCCCGCTGGGCCTCTACTGCCGCCGGTCGCTCGCCGGGCACCTCGACCGGGAGGCCGAGGAGATCTTCACGGTCACCCGTCAGTGCCTGGACCGGCTGCACGAACTGTTCGAGGTGCGCTACCCGTTCGGCAAGTACGACCAGGCATTCGTCCCGGAGTTCAACATGGGGGCGATGGAGAACCCGGGCCTGGTGACCTTCCGCGACGACCTGGTCTTCCGGTCCGCGGTCACCGACGACGAGCGCGAGTCGCGGGCCAACGTCGTGGCGCACGAGATGGCGCACATGTGGTTCGGTGACCTGGTCACCCTGCGCTGGTGGGACGACCTGTGGCTGAACGAGTCGTTCGCCGAGTACTTCGGCACCCGGGTGATCGCCGAGGCGACCCGGTTCGACCGGGCCTGGACCACGTTCGGGCTGCGCCGCAAGGCCTGGGGATACACGGCCGACCAGCGCCCGTCCACCCATCCGGTGGCGCCGCCGGAGGTGACCGACGCCGCGCAGGGGCTCTCCAACCTCGACGGGATCTCGTACGCCAAGGGTGCCGCGGTGCTCCGCCAGCTCGTCGCCTGGCTCGGTGACGAGGCGTTCCTGGCCGGGCTGCGGGCCTTCTTCGCCGCCCACCGGTTCGGCAACGCCACCCTCGCCGACCTGCTCGCCGCGCTCTCCGCCAGCAGCGGTCGGGACCTGGGCGGCTGGGCCGAGGTGTGGCTGCGCCAACCGCAGGTGAACACGCTGCGGACCGAGGTACGGCTGACCGGGGACGGGCGCTACGCCGAGGTCGCCATCGTGCAGAGCGCGCCGACGGCGTACCCGGTGCTGCGTCCGCACCGGATCGGGGTCGGGCTCTACGACGCCGCCTCGACGGGGACGGTACCGACCGGGCCTGGGGGGACAGCCGACCCGGACGTCCGGCTGCGCCGCCGGTTCGAGGTGGATCTCGACCCGGCGCACGACCAGGGCCGTACGGTGCTCGCCGGGCTGGCCGGCGAACCGGCGGCCCGGGTGCTGCTGCCGAACGACGGCGACCTGACCTTCGCCAAGATCCGTCTTGATCCGGCCTCCGCCGCCGCCGTGCCGGAGGTGCTGCCCGGACTGGCCGACCCGCTGGCCCGGGCGGTGCTCTGGGGCGGGATGATCGACGCGGCCACCGACGCGGACCGACCTGTCACCGACCTGGTGGAGATGATCACCTCGGCCCTGCCGGCCGAGACCGAGGTCATCGTCGTTCAGGACGTGTTGACCATGGTGCGGCCACTGATCGACCGCTACCTGGACCCGGACGCGCGGGAGGCGGCGCTGGCCGGGGTGGCGGCGGCCTGCGACAGGTTGCTGACCGAGGCGAAGGCCGGCGACTCCATGCAGCTCACCGCCGCCCGGGGACTGATCGCATCGACCCGGGACGTCGGCCGGCTCACCGGCTGGCTCGCCGGTGGGGACGTACCTGCCGGGCTCGCCGTCGACACCGACCTGCGCTGGACGGTGTTGCGCCGGCTCGCCGTACTCGGTGCGGTGGGGGAGTCGGAGATCGCCGCCGAGCAGGTCGCCGACCCCAGCGCCACCGGGGCGGAGCGGGCGGCGGAGTGCCGGGCGGCGCGACCGGACCGGGGCGCCAAGCAACGGGCCTGGCAGGTCGTCATGGCGGACACCGACCTCTCCAACCGGCTGGTGCTGGCCAACGCGACGGGTTTCTGGCAACCCGAGCAGACCGAGCTGACCGCGTCCTACGTGGAGCGGTACTTCGCCGAGATCGGCGAGGCGGCCGGTCGGCGTACCCAGTGGGTGGCCGACCGGGTCGCGGCCGCCGGCTATCCGCGCTACGCCGTCTCGACGCGGACCCGGGAGCTGGCGGCGGCGCTGCTGGCCCGGCCTGACCTGCCGCGCGGGCTGCGTCGGGTGATCACCGACGCCGACGACGACCTGCGCCGGGCCCTGCTCGCCCGCACCCGCTGAGCCGTCCCGCCGAACCGCCGTCCCGCCGAACCGCCCCGCCTGCCGCCGGTCGCCCCGGCACTGCGATCTGTCCCATGCCGGGGCCGTCCGGCGGGGCGGCCGGCCTACGATCACCACGTGGAGGAGAAGATCCGACGGATAGGGATCATGGGGGGCACGTTCGACCCGATCCATCACGGGCACCTGGTCGCCGCGAACGAGGTGGCCGACCGGTTCGAGTTGGACGAGGTGCTGTTCGTACCCACCGGGCAGCCCTGGCAGAAGGCGGACGAGCCGGTCAGCCCGGCCGAGGACCGCTACCTGATGACCGTGATCGCCACCGCCTCGAACCCGCGGTTCCAGGTCAGCCGGGTCGACATCGACCGGGGCGGGCCGACCTACACCGTCGACACTCTGCGTGACCTGCACGACCAGTACGGCCCGAAGGTGCAGCTGTTCTTCATCACCGGAGCCGACGCGCTGGAGAAGATCCTCTCCTGGAAGGATCTCGACCAGATGTTCGAGCTGGCGCACTTCATCGGGGTGACCCGTCCCGGCTTCGAACTGTCCGACGCGCACCTGCCGGCCGACACGGTGAGTCTGGTGGAGGTCCCGGCGATGGCCATCTCCTCGACCGACTGCCGCCGCCGGGTGGCCGCCGGTGGCCCGGTCTGGTACCTGCTGCCGGACGGTGTGGTGCAGTACATCGCGAAACGACGGCTGTACCAGGGGTGATTTCGCCCGGTACGTGCCTTGTCGTTCTGATAACCGCCGGGCCGTACGACGCCCTCGTGTGAGAGGCTAGAAGGGCCCTACGGTTGATC
This sequence comes from Plantactinospora sonchi, assembly GCF_036422035.1. Classification (NCBI taxonomy): domain Bacteria; kingdom Bacillati; phylum Actinomycetota; class Actinomycetes; order Micromonosporales; family Micromonosporaceae; genus Plantactinospora; species Plantactinospora sonchi. The sequence goes on along the minus strand of NZ_JAZGQK010000037.1, from coordinate 91,313 downwards.
GAAGGAGAATGGTGACAGCTTCCGAACGCGCCCATGAGCTGGCAACGGCCGCCGCGCAGGCCGCCGCCGACAAGAAGGCGCAGGACATCGTCATCATCGACGTGTCGGACCAGCTGGTGATCACCGACGCGTTCCTGCTCGCCTCCGCGCCCAACGAGCGCCAGGTGACCGCGATCGTGGACGCGATCGAGGAACGGCTGGCCGGCCTGCCGGAGAAGGCCAAGCCGGTGCGACGGGAGGGCGAACGGGCGGGCCGCTGGGTGCTGCTCGACTACGTCGACCTGGTGGTGCACGTCCAGCACACCGAGGAGCGCGAGTTCTACGCTCTCGACCGGCTCTGGAAGGACTGCCCGACCGTCCCGTTCGTGGACCGGGACCTGGTGGAGGCCGAGGCGGGCGCCGCCGAATGACCCGGCTGATCGTCTGGCGGCACGGCAACACCGACTGGAACGCCGTCAACCGGGTGCAGGGACAGCTCGACGTACCGCTCAACGACCTCGGCCGGGAACAGGCCGCCGCCGCCGCACCGCTGCTGGCCGCGCTCCGGCCCGACGCCATCGTCGCCAGCGACCTGAGCCGGGCCGCCGACACCGCCGCCGCCCTGGTCGCGGTGACCGGCCTGCCGGTCCGGACCGACCCCCGGCTGCGGGAACGGTTCTACGGGCAGTGGCAGGGGCTCACCATGACCGAGGTCGCCCAACGGTTCCCCGTCGAGCACACCCGCTGGCGCGCCGGCGAGCCGGATCCCGGCTGCGAGGTGGAGAGCCTCGACGAGCTCGGCAAGCGGGTCGGCACCGCGTTGCAGGACGCGGCCGACGCGACACCGGGCGGCACCGTCGTGGTTGCCACGCACGGCGGCGGTGCCCGGCAGGGCTGCGGTTACCTGCTCGGCTGGGACTCCCTGGTGCTCCGCGCCGTCGGCTCGCTGAACAACTGCCACTGGACCGAACTCCGGCACGACGAGGTCCGCGGTTGGCAGCTGCGCGGCCACAACGTCGGGCTGATCGCCCAGGGACCGACACCGGCCGCCATCTGACCCCCGCCCGGCCGCGCTCCGCGTCGGGCCCCGCCGACGGGCGTCGGGTCACGTCCCGCCGGCGGTCGGCCCCGTCGACGGGCGTCGGGTCGACGCCCCGTCAGCGGTCGGCCTCGTTGGTGGTCGGCCTCGCCGGACGGACGCCGAGTCGCGCCCCGTCCGGTCAGACCCGGCGGCCACGCACTCTCTCTTTCCCCGGATGATCGGCTACCGTGCCGGAATGCCCGTCGCGGTTGTCACCGACTCCACCGCCTACCTCCCGCCGGAACTCGCCGACCGGTACCGGCTCACCGTCGTGCCGCTCACCGTCGTCGCGGACGGGGTGGCCGGGCTGGAGGGCGTCGACGTCACCCCGGCCGACGCCGCCCGGGCGTTGAGTGCGCGGCGGAGCACGATGACCACCTCCCGTCCGGCCCCGGAACAGTTCGTCCGGACGTACCGCCGACTGCTCGGGGACGGGGCCACCGGCGTGGTCTCGGTACACCTGTCGGCGGAACTCTCCGGCACGGTCGAGGCGGCCCGGCTCGCCGCCGCCGAGGTCGGTGACCGGGTCGCCGTGGTCGACGCCCGATCGACCGGGATGGGCCTGGGTTTTCCGGCCGTCGCCGCCGGCGAGACCGCCGACCGGGGCGCGCCGCTGGCGGAGGTACGGCAGGCCGCGCTCGACACCATCGACCGGACCAGCACCCTCTTCTATCTCGACACCCTGGAACTCCTCCGGCGCGGTGGCCGGATCAACGCCGCCGGGGCGCTGCTCGGCACGGCGTTGTCGGTCAAGCCGATCCTGCACGTCGTCAACGGCACGATCGCGCTGCGGGACCGGGTCCGTACCGCCGGGCGGGGGCTGGCCCGGCTGGTCGACCTGGCCGTCGAGGAGGCCGGGCCGGGTGATGTCGACGTCGCCGTCCACCATCTCGCCGCCCCGGGGCGGGCCGCCGAACTCGCCGAGGCGCTCGCCTCCCGGCTCGGCCCCCGGCTGCGCACCCGGTACGTGACCGAGGCGGGCGCGGTGGTCGGCGCGCACGTCGGGCCGGGCCTGGCCTGTGTCGTGGTGCACCGGGTGTAAGGAAGGGCCCCCTGTTATCGCTTTTTGTATAGGAAGGGCCCCTTCCTAACACCTGGCCCCGCAACGGGTTGACTGTGGTCGATTCGCGTGATCGCATTGGATAAGAAACCTTCCTAAGAGTCGTCGCCCGGTCGGCGGCGCCTCCGTGTTCCGAGCAGGAGGAAGTGCTGTGTCCAGGTCACGTCTCCGGGGCAGGATCCCCCGCCTGATCGCCCTCGGCGCACTGCTGGCCGCGACGGCGGTGGTGGTCCCGTACGCCGCTCCCGGCACCTCGTCGCCGGCCCAGGCCGCGCCGGCCACCTTCACCCACCCCGGGGTGCTGGTCAGCCGCCCGCAACTCGACTTCATCCGGTCCCGGGTCAACGCCGGCGCACAACCCTGGCGCGGCGCCTACGACCAGATGATGGCGAGCAACTTCGCCTCGCTGTCGCGTACCCCGAAGCCGCGGGCGGTCGTCGAGTGCGGGTCGTACTCGAACCCCAACAACGGCTGCACCGACGAACGGCAGGACGCGCTCGCCGCGTACACCCTCGCGCTGGCCTGGTACATCACCCAGGACAGCCGGTACGCCGAGAAGGCCATCCAGATCATGGACGCCTGGTCGGCGGTGATCCAGGACCACACCAACAGCAACGCTCCGCTGCAGACCGCCTGGGCCGGATCGAGCTGGCCCCGGGCTGCGGAGATCATCCGTTACACGTACGGCGGCTGGTCCTCGACCGGCGTCAACCGGTTCGCCACCATGCTCCGCAACGTCTACCTGCCGGAGATCGTCAACGGCAACATGACGAGCAACGGCAACTGGGAACTGAGCATGATGGAGGCCGCCCTCGGCATCTCGGTCTTCCTGGAGGACCGGGGTGTCTACGACCGGGCGCTCGCCAAGTTCCGCGACCGGCTGCCCGCCTTCCTCTACCTGACCACCGACGGCGCCTACCCCCGGGGACCGGTCGGCAGCCACATCGACACCCGGGCCGAGGTGGTGTCGTACTGGCACGACCAGGCGACGTTCGTCGACGGCCTGTCCCAGGAGACCTGCCGGGACTTCACCCACACCGGGTACGGCATCTCGGCGATCTCCCACGTCGCGGAGACGCTCCGGCACCAGGGCCAGGACATCTATCCCGAGATCCAGGACCGGCTCCGGCACGCGCTCGGCCTGCACGCCCGCTACGAGTTGGGTGACCCGGTGCCGTCCTCGATCTGCGGCGGCTCGCTGACCCTCGGCCTCGGCCCGGTCACCGAGGTCGCGTTCAACGCGCTGAACTTCCGGCGCGGCGTGCCGATGACCCGTACCCAGCAGCTCACCGAGCAGCAGCGTCCGGCCGGCACGAACTACCTCTTCGTCGCGTGGGAGACGCTGACCCACGCCAGCAACCCGTACTGAGCCGGGCACGGCCGGCCCGGGCCGACACGACCTGCCGAGGTCGCGTCGACCCGGGCCTGTTCATCGCTGATCGTCGGCCGCGCGACGGCGGATACCGGTCCAGATCCGGCGCCCGGCCCGGACCCCGCTCACCCGGGCCAGCCGGGACAGGGCGCGGCGGTGCGGCGGCCGGGGCACCGGGGTGCCGGTGATCCGGGCGTACGTGACCGAGGAGGACCTGCGGGCCGTCCCGGGTTCCAGTTGGTGCGAGGCGACCGCGAGGTAGGCGAAGTGCTGCAGGAGCTTGTGGTTGGCCGGCCCGGTGCCCTGGACGTGCCGGGCGAGCGTGCGTACCACCCGCGGCCGCTGGATCAGTTGGCTGATCGGGCCCTGCGCGGTGTCCAGCAGGTCGCAGATGGCGGGTATCCCGTCACCGTCCCAGATCCGGGTCGCGGTGGACGGCCCGGTCGAGGCGCTGACGTACGGCACCTCGGCCCACTCCGGAACCAGCCGGCCGGTCAGCCGCCGGTGCATGGTCCGGTCGCGCTTCTGCTCGAGGGTGAGGGTGAACGAGGCGGCGACGAACGCGGGGGAGAGGCACGGCGCGATCAGCCCCACCGTGTACGCCGCACTGCTCCACCGGCGCATCCGCTCGGTCAGGTAGAGGTAGTCGGCCAGCGCCAGGCCCTGGATGCCGAGGTCGTCGGCGTGGGCCAGCAGGTCGGCGACCCGGGCCTGCTCCCGGGCGACGGCGTCCGGGGCGACGAACGTGACCGGCAGCGCACCCATCACCCGCGCCGCGGCCGCCTCCGCCGGGGTCGACCGACCGTCGGCCCCCTCCTTCGGATACCAGAAGTCGATGGCGAGTTCCCCGGCCGCACCGCTGAGGGTGGCCGGAGGGAGGGACTCCGGCAGCCGCACCGGCACGGCCGGCCGGACGGCGTACGACGAGGGGTACTGGTAGTCGTACTGCCGTTGCAGCCGGCGGATGCGCTCGCGCAGGCCCACGTCGAGGACGGCGGCGGGGGCGCCGGCGAGCCCCAGTTCGTGCTCCGGCCGCAGGCCGCGCTTGTCCTGGAGCAGTTGGACGAGGCGCCGGGCGACCTCACCCTCGGCCCTGGTGTCCTCGTGGGTGTAGAACCGGGGCAGCCGACCGCTGGCGATGACCGCGGCGGCGATGAGTCGGGAGTCCTTGCCGCCGGAGAGACCCATGGTCATCTCGCCGTCGTACAGCCGGTAGAAGCTGTCGGTGCTGGTGGTGAGCGCGTGGGCGGCCCGGTCCAGCGACTCCTCCAGCGGGCGTCCCCGGGCCTCGATACCGGCCAGCACGATGTCGTCGGCCGCGTACCGGCGTTGCGAGGTCACCGTCCAGCCACCGCCGCCGCGACGTTCGCCGGTGATCCGCTCGCCGGGGCGCAGCAGCCGGGTGCCGTGGATCGGCGACAGCTCGCCCCCGAAGTGTCCACAGAGGGCGTACGACGTCCATCCGTCGAGGTCCGGCGTGACCCTGCCGGTCAGAAAGCTGGCCAGCGGGCTGGGACGGTTGGCCAGGGCGGTGACACCGTCGGCCTCGCCGACGAAGAGCCGGCACATGCCGAGCCAGTCCTGCTGGACGGCGAACCGACCCGTGCTGTCCAGGGCGAGCAGGCCGAACGGCGGCACGACCTCCCGGTGCACGTCAGCGCCGGTGAGCAGGTCCCGGGCCAGGTCGACCGGACCTCCGGCCAGCTCCGGCCCCACCGGCAGCCCGAGCGACACGGCGGTGACCGGTCCCTCGACGGCGACCGCCGGCCACCGGTACGCGCCCCGGTCGGCGGGGTGCAGCACGGTCACGCCCCAGTCGTCACCGCCGGCCTCGTACCGCTGGTAGGTCTTCGGTACCAGCCCGTTGACCGCCTTCTCGAACCGTCTCCGGGCGGTACGGCGGGCACCGTCGGAGAGCGTGCGGTTGGCGAACCACGCCAGTACCAGATCCATGTGTGGCCCCCGTTTGCTGCCCTCGATGACGGAAGCAAAGTCCTATCGGTCGGAGATAACGGGGACCGGAACGGGAGATGAACCGGTACGGCCGGAGATCCGAACGCGCGACCGCTCTCCGGCGGTGACGGGCGGGGATCGGTTGCCGAGGACGGCCGGCGGGCTGGCGCCGCATAGCAGATCTGTCCATGATCAGGGCGTTGTCCACAGTGTGGCTGGTTGTCCACAGCGGCGGACGATCGGACGGCCGGAGGGCCGAGGCCGGAGCTAACTTCGCCCGGTGTCCGACGACGACGAGACGATCGTGCGGGAGCGCCTGGACCGGCTCTTCGGCCCCGATCCTGGGGTGCGCCCGGCATGGCCGGCCACCGACCCGCGGGGTGATGTCCCAAGGCGGGCGACCACCGCGCCGGAGCCTGGGTTCTCCGGGTGGGAGAACGCCTCGACGGCCGAAGCGACCGCCGGGGCGGAAGCGGCTCGGTCCTCCGCCGTGCAGCCCCCGCCGGGCGGCGTGACCGCCGATGGAAAGGCCCGCGCGGCCGCCGGTGGTGAGGACGCCGGCCCGGACGGCACGGCGCCGCGCCGGCTGACCGGGCCGGGCGCGTTCGACCCGGGCCGGCGCGGCGTCCGGGCCCTTGCCGTACTGGCCGCCGTGGTGGTGCTCGGCGCGGCGGTCTGGGCCTGGTTGTCGCGTCCGCACAGCGAGCCGGTCCCGGAGGTGCCGGCCGAGGCGGCACCCTTCGCCTCCGGCTCACCCCACGCCGGCGGTGTCGGCGCGAGCCCCGCCGAGCTGGTGGTCGCGGTCGCCGGCAAGGTACGCCGACCCGGACTGGTCCGCCTGCCCGTCGGAGCACGGGTCGCGGACGCCGTCGCCGCCGCGGGCGGGGCGCAGCCCGGGGTCGACGTGGCGCTGCTCAACCTGGCCCGCAAGGTGGCCGACGGCGAACTGATCCTGGTCGGTGTCACACCACCACCGGGTGCGGCCGGACAGGCCGGAGACGGACCGTCCGTGGGCAGCGGAGCCGGTCCGGGTGGCGGGAAGGTCAACCTCAACACCGCCACCGTCGCGCAGCTCGACGCCCTGCCCGGGGTGGGGCCGGTGCTGGCCCAACGGATCGTCGACCACCGTGAGCGCAGCGGTGGCTTCCGGTCGGTGGGTGACCTGCGTCAGGTGACCGGGATCGGCGACGCCCGGTACGAGGACCTGAAGGATCTGGTGACGGTGTGACAAGCGATCCCGTCGGCCCGGACGCCGGGAGTCGACAACCTCCGGATCTCCGCCTGGCCGGTCTCGCCGTCGGTGCCTGGCTCGCCGCGTTGGCCGGTCTCCGGCTGTCGACCGGCGTGACGGTGCTGATCGCGCTGCTCGCCGTGGCGGCCACGCTCGCGCTCGGACACCGGTTGATCCACCGGCCGGTCCGGGTCCTGGAACGGCACGGCTGGGTTGTCGTCACGGTGCTGTTGGGGGTGCTGTGCGGCAGTGTGGCCACCGCCGCCCGACTCGGCGTACGGGACACCGAACCGCTCCGCGAACTGGCCGAGGCACGGGCCCGGGTCACCGCCGAACTGGTGGTCCGGGACGATCCGCGAAGCGTGGCCGGGCCGGCCGGTCGGCCGGCGACGTACCTGCTCTCGGCCCGACTCCGGTGGCTGGAGGATTCGGCGGGAGCCAGGCTGCGCCTGCCGGCACGGATCCTGGTGCTGGCCAGCGACCCCAACTGGCGGCACCTGCTGCCCGGGCAGCGGTTGACCGCCACCGGCCGCCTCGGCACGCCGCGCGGCGGTGACCTCACCGCTGCCGTTCTCTCGGTGGGGACCCCACCGGTGTTGCGGGGGCGGTCGTCCTGGGCGCAACGGTTGGCGGGGACGCTTCGCGCCGGGCTGCAGCGGGCCTGCGCACCGCTGCCAGCGGAGCCGGGCGGGCTGCTTCCCGGCCTGGTCGTCGGGGACACCAGCCGCCTGGAACCGGCCGTCGAGGACAACTTCCAGACGACCGGAATGACGCATTTGACGGCTGTGTCGGGATCCAATGTGGCGATCGTCATCGGCGCCGTGCTGTTGCTGACCCGCTGGGCGCGGGCCGGGCCGTGGCTCGCCGCCCTGTGCTGCGGAGCGGCGCTGGTCGGCTTCGTCATCCTGGCCCGGCCGTCGCCGAGCGTGGTCCGGGCCGGGACGATGGGGGCGATCGGCCTGATCGGACTGGCCGCCGGTCGGCCCCGGGCGGCGCTCCCGGCGTTGGCGGGAGCGGTGACGGTACTTGTCGTCGCCGACCCGGAGTTGGCCGGTGACGCCGGGTTCGCGCTCTCCGTACTGGCCACCGGCGGTCTGCTGCTGCTCGCCCCGCGCTGGCGGGACGCCCTGCGCCGCCGGCACGTGCCGGGCGGACTCGCCGAGGCGTTGGCGATCCCGGCCGCCGCCCAGCTCGCCTGCGCCCCGGTCATCGCCGGCCTCTCCGGCACGGTCAGCCTGGTGGCGGTGCCGGCGAATCTCCTGGCGGTACCGGCGGTCGCCCCGGCCACCGTGCTTGGCGTGACCGCCGCGGTGCTGTCCCCGCTCTGGCCGGCGGGCGCCGAGGTCCTGGCCTGGCTCGGTCACTGGCCGGCCTGGTGGCTGGTCCTGGTGGCCCGGTACGGTGCCCGGCTGCCCGCCGGAACGCTGCCCTGGCTGGACGGGGCGGTCGGCGGGCTGCTGCTCGCGGCGCTGGCGGTCGCCCTGCTGGTCGCCGTACGCCGGCCGCTGGTCCGCCGGCTCGTCGCGGTGGTCACCGCCGCCGTGGTCGTCGGGACCTTGCCGGTACGGCTGATCGCGACCGGCTGGCCGCCCGTCGGCTGGGTGGTGGTCGCGTGTGCGGTCGGTCAGGGGGACAGCCTGGTGCTACCGGTCGGTCCGGGGCGGGCGGTGGTGGTGGACGCGGGACCCGACCCCACCCCGGTCGACCGCTGCCTGCGCCGGCTCCGGGTCCGGACGGTGCCGTTGCTGGTGATCAGCCACTTCCATGCCGACCACGTGGGTGGTCTGGACGGCGTCCTCCGGGGCCGGGCGGTCGGCGCCGTCGCTGTTCCGCCGTGGCCGGAACCGGCCGAGGCGCGGGCCGCCGTGCAGCGTGCGGCCGACGCGCGGAACGTGGCGGTCGGCGAGATCGGGGCCGGCTGGAGCTACCTGGGCGGCGCCGTGACACTGACCGCGCTCGGTCCGCCCTATCCGATCCGGGGCACCCGCTCGGACCCGAACAACAACTCGCTGGTGCTGCGTGCCGAGGTCGCCGGTGTCGACGTACTGCTCACCGGGGACGCGGAGACCGAGGAGCAGCGGGCGCTACTCGACCGGGTACCGGCCGGATCGCTGCACGCCGACGTGCTGAAGGTGCCCCACCACGGATCGGCGTACCAGGAGTGGTCCTTCCTGGACGCGGTGGACCCGGTGGTGGCGCTGGTGCCGGTGGGCACCGACAACGGGTACGGCCACCCCCACCCCGGTCTGCTGGACCGGCTGGCCCGGTCCGGGGTACGCGTGCTCCGCACCGACCAGGACGGCGACCTGGCGGTGGTGCGTACCGACGAGGGCCGGCTCGCGGTGGCGGTACGCGGACTGGCCCCGGGCGAGGACGGCAGGCGGTGACCCGGGGTACGCCGGGACGAGCGGACGGCGGAGGGTACACGAAATGACTGAGTTAAGATAAATGTCTGGATTTGCGCTAAGTGCGGGGTCAGCCGTAGGTAGCCGGGTGACCAGGCTCGACCGGCCGGCACCGCGTGCGACGATGACCCCGTGACCCCCGCGAACCTCGCTCCCGTTCTCCTGGTCCTCGGCGACGAGGAACTGCTCGTCACCCGGGCGGTCGCCGGTGCCGTCGAGGCGGCCCGGGCCGCCGATCCCGGTGTCGACGTACACGACCACGAGGCGGGGGCGCTGAACCCGGGAGAGATCGCCGAACTGCTCGGCCCGTCCCTGTTCGGCGGCCGGCGGGTGTTGATCGTCCGAGCTGGACAGGACGCCCGCAAGGACCTGGTGGCCGAGTTGCTGGCGTACGCGAAGCATCCCGACCCGGAGGTGCACCTGGTGGTGGCGCACGCCGGCGGGGCGAAGGGCAAGGCGTTCGCCGACGGCCTGCGGGCGGCGGGCGCGGAGGTCGTACCGGCGACGAAGCTCAAGGGGCACCGCGAGCGGGTCGCCTTCGTCCGCGACGAGGTGAGGCGCGGCGGCGGTCGGTGCACCGACGACGCGGCCGAGGCGCTGATCGCGGCGGTCGGCAACGACCTGCGGGAACTCGCGTCCGCCTGTGCACAGTTGCTTGCCGACACCGACGGGCGGATCGGCGTCGACACGGTCGCCCGGTACTACCGGGGGCGGGCCGAGGTGAGCGGCTTCACGGTGGCCGACGCCGCGATGGCCGGGGACGTTCCCGGTGCGTTGGAGGCGTTGCGCTGGGCGCTGCACGTCGGGGTCGACCCGGTCCCGATCGCCGACGCGATTGCCGACGGGGTGCGCACGGTGGCCCGGGTCAGCTCGGCGGGGCGGGGAAACCCGTACCAGTTGGCGAGCAGTCTCGGGATGCCCGCCTGGAAGATCGAGAAGGCCCAGCGGGTGGGGCGCGGCTGGACCCCGGAGGGAATCGCCGACGCGATGTACGCCGCCGCCGAGTGCAACGCCGCGGTCAAGGGCGGCGCCGAGGACCGGGGCTACGCCCTGGAACGTGCCGTGGTCGCCGTCGCGACGGCGCGCGGGGTGAGCGGCCAACGATGACCTGGGCGATGGCGCTGTCGGCCGAGGAGGAGGAGCGGTTACGGCCGCTGTACGCCCGCCTGCTCCGGCTGCGTCACGTCGATCCGGGTGGGGTGCTGTGCTTCGTCTACTTCGAGGGCATGGTGTCGCTCGGTCTGCTGCTCGCGTTGGCCGAGTTGGTGAGTTGGTGGGGTGTGTTCCTGCTGCCGGTGTCCGTGGCGGCGATGGTGAAGGCCAACGATCTCGTGGCCGCGGCGGTGGCCCGGACCGCCGCCCGGGTCCCCGCACAGGAGCGCGAGCGCTTCCGCCGTGAGCTGCAGCCGGCGATCGGCCGTGCCAGCGTGCCCGGCCCGTCGCTGATGGATTCCGGGCCGGACCCGGGCACGGACGCCCTGGGCGGAGCCGCCGCGTCCGGCGCGCTCGCGATCTCCGGGCTGGGAGTTCCCGGGGCGCGAGCCGCCAGGGAGCGTGCGGTGGACGTGGAGCGGATCGCCGGCCCGTCCCGCGACTGCGGCTTCGCCCCCGGCGTACGGGACGTCGGCAGTCGCCTGGTCGCCCGGCTCGTCCCGACCGGACGCCCGTTGAGCATGACCTCCATGGTCCGGGCCCGGCTGGAACTCGGCGCCCGGCCCCGATCTGAGCCCGACTGGGAGCCCCGACCCGACCGCGACGTCATGGAGCGCCTCCGGGCCGGTGTGCCGGGCCTTTCGCCGTTGACGGTCGCCCCGCCGACCGGAGACCGGACCGGGCCTGTGGCAGACCGGATCGCCCCCGGTCAGGCCGGCGGCGAAGCGCCGATGAGGCGGGACGCGCTCGCCACCTGGGCACGGTCCGCGGAGTTGCCGAGCCGGCAGACCGGGGTGTCCGGATCCGGATCAGCCGGTGGTCGCCCCCGAAACGATCGGGTGGTCGACCGATCGACCCGGCGGTGGTTGGTCCGGCTGGATCCGGTCGACAGCGCCCGACAGTGGACCCGTCAGTCGGCCCGACGCCGTTACGAGTGAATGTCGGCCACGCGTGCGTCGGCCGACCCGTGGCAGGCGCGAGCAGTCGATCCGGGGCCGGTAGCTCCCCCGGCATCGCCTGGACGCGCCGCATCCGGGCCGGTGGCGACCCGGCTGGTGCCGTACACACGGCCACACGCCGGATGGCCGTGGTGTCCCCGGACGTCGCCGCGCACGGGCCACATCCAGGCCCCGGGCGTCGCCGTGGACAACCCGTTCCACCGCCGGGCACAGCACGGTGGCCCCGAGCCGACCGGCTCGGGGCCACCGTCAGATATCTGCGGAGCGCGTCAGGCGGAGAGCGACTGCAGGCGCTTGGCGATCGCCGACTTGCGGTTCGCCGCCTGGTTCTGGTGGATCACGCCCTTGCTGACCGCCTTGTCGAGCTTGCGCGAGGCGTCCCGCATCAGCTCGCTGGCCTTGGCGCTGTCTCCACTCTCGGTCGCCTCGTGGAACTTGCGGATGGCGGTCTTCAGCGACGACTTGACCGACTTGTTACGCAACCGGCGCTTCTCGTTCTGCCGGTTGCGCTTGATCTGGGACTTGATGTTCGCCACGCGACAGCCTCGTCCTGGTAGCTAGCTCAGCCTGGTAGCTAGGGTTTCCGTTTGCCTGATGCGCGCGGGCGACGACGCACGTCGAATGCGGCCGTGTCGGCACGCGCGAAAACCCACGTTACCAGGTGCTCACGTCCAAGGCCAAAATGACGCATCCCCAGCGGCGCTGCCGGACCCGGGGATCACTGCCAGCCCTGACGGGCGGCGAGCCAGGACAAGGCTATCTCGCCGCTCCACTGCTGATGACCACGGATGTGCGGGGAACCGGTACTCGGCCCGGCCGCCGCCCGGACGAGCCAGTAACCGGCGAGCGCGGCCAGCGCCGCGTCCAGGCCGTCGTCCGGCGCGTTCCGGGCCGCGGGGTGGGCGGCGAACAGGTCGTCGGCGGGTAGGCCGCTGGCGTACGCGGTGACCAGCAGGCCGGCCAGATCGAACCAGGCCGGCCCGAGACACAGCCAGGTCCAGTCGCAGAGCCAGGCGGCACCGGTGGCGTCGATCAGCACGTTGTCGACCCGCAGGTCGCCGTGGATCATCGACGTGCTCTCGGCGTACCCGGGCAGGCGGGCCTCCAGGGCGGCGAGGTCGGGCAGCCGGTGCCGGGCCACGGCCGGGGGGTTCGGCAGCGTCTCGCGTCCGGCGGCCAGTTCGCCCCACCAGGCGAGGTCGGCGCGGACCAGGTCGGCGAGGCGGGGCGTACCGAGGGCGACGAGTTCGACCGGTGGTTCCCGCAGCGCGTCGGCAACCGTCGCGTACGCCCCGAGGGTCGCCTCCAGATCGGCCCGCGACCAGGGGAGTCCCGGCATCCGTCCCTCGATGGCGTCCAGGCAGACCGCGTAGTACCCGCCGGCGGTGAGCGTCCAGCGGGGCCGGGCGACGGCCAGCCCGGCCGGGAGCGCGGCGGTGACCGCGACCTCCCGGGCGTACCAGTCGCTCAGGTGCCGCTGGTCGACCAGGGAGGCGGCCTTGACGAAGACCCGGTCCCCGGCCACGGTCTGCAGGACACCCGCGAAGCCTCGGGTGAAACCGCCACCGGCCGTACCGGCCCAGTTGACCCGGGAACCCAGCCGGGCGCTGATCGCGGCCCGGAGTTCGGCCGGAAGATCGGCCCAGCCGGGTCGTACGGCGGTGGTGTCGTACGGTCGCGGGGGCACCGAGATGACTGCCATGCTCCCAAGTCTGCCCTGGTCCGACCGGCGTACCCGGATCCCTCGCCGCACCGGCCGCGTCGCGTCGGGCGGGTACGGCGACGCTCCGGGCGAAGATCAGGTTCGGGTGGCGTCGGGAAGATCCGACGGGCTCGACCGGGCGCTCCGGGGCGGCATGGGAACATAGAGGGCCCGACAGTTGTCAGCCCAGCAGAACGGATCGCCGTGCCACCGACGCCCGACTCCGGCGCGAACCTCCCTGGTGCCACCGAGCCTGGTCGCATCAGGAACTTCTGCATCATCGCCCACATCGACCACGGCAAGTCGACGTTGGCCGACCGGATGTTGCAGCTCACCGGTGTGGTCGATCCCCGGCAGATGCGCGCCCAGTACCTCGACCGGATGGACATCGAGCGGGAACGCGGCATCACGATCAAGAGCCAGGCGGTCCGCATGCCGTGGACCATCCGCGAGGGCGACCGGCAGGGCGAGCAGGCCGTGCTCAACATGATCGACACCCCGGGGCACGTCGACTTCACCTATGAGGTGTCCCGGTCGCTCGCCGCCTGCGAGGGTGCGATCCTGCTGGTCGACGCCGCGCAGGGGATCGAGGCCCAGACCCTGGCCAACCTCTATCTGGCGCTGGAGAACGATCTCCACATCATCCCGGTGCTCAACAAGATCGACCTGCCGGCCGCCCAGCCCGACAAGTACGCCGAGGAGCTGGCGCACCTGATCGGTGGCGACCCGGCGGACTGCATCCGGGTCTCCGGCAAGACCGGCGAGGGCGTGTCGCACCTGCTCGACGAGATCGTCCGACAGTTCACCCCGCCGGTCGGGGAGGCCGACGCACCGGCCCGGGCGATGATCTTCGACTCGGTCTACGACGTGTACCGGGGCGTGGTGACGTACGTCCGGGTGATCGACGGCCGGATCGAGGCCCGCGACAAGATCAAGATGATGTCCACCGGCGCGGTGCACGAGCTGCTCGAAATCGGTGTGATCTCGCCGGAGATGGTGAAGGCCGGCGCGCTCGGGGTCGGCGAGGTGGGCTATCTGATCACCGGGGTGAAGGACGTCCGGCAGTCCCGGGTGGGTGACACCGTCACCATCAACGCCCGGCCGGCGTCCGAGGCACTCGGCGGTTACAAGGACCCGAAGCCGATGGTCTACTCCGGGCTCTATCCGATCGACGGCTCGGACTACCCCGCGCTGCGGGACGCGCTCGACAAACTCAAGCTGAACGACGCCGCGCTGAGCTACGAGCCGGAGACGTCGGCCGCCCTCGGGTTCGGTTTCCGCTGCGGCTTCCTGGGTCTGCTCCACCTGGAGATCATCGGGGAGCGGTTGGAGCGCGAGTTCGGGCTCGACCTGATCTCGACCGCCCCGAACGTGGTCTACCAGGTACGCCTGGAGGACGGCACCGAGGTGACGGTGACCAACCCGAGCGAGTACCCGACCGGCAAGGTGGCCGAGGTGTTCGAGCCGGTGGTCCGGGCCACCGTGCTGACCCCGAACGACTACGTCGGCGCGGTGATGGAGCTGTGCCAGGGGCGGCGCGGGTCGCTGAAGGGCATGGACTACCTCTCCGCCGACCGGGTCGAGCTGCGCTACACGCTGCCCCTCGCCGAGATCATTTTCGACTTCTTCGACCAGCTCAAGAGCCGTACCAAGGGTTACGCCTCGCTCGACTACGAGCCCTCCGGCGAGCAGCAGTCCGACCTGGTCAAGGTGGACATCCTGCTCAACGGGGAGCCGGTCGACGCGTTCAGCGCCATCGTGCACAAGGACAAGGCGTACAACTACGGCGTCACTATCGCGGCGAAGCTGCAGAAGCTGATCCCCCGGCAGCAGTTCGAGGTGCCGATCCAGGCGGCGATCGGCAACCGGGTGATCGCCCGGGAGACCATCCGGGCGATCCGCAAGGACGTGCTCGCGAAGTGCTACGGCGGCGACATCACCCGGAAGCGCAAGCTGCTGGAGAAGCAGAAGGAAGGCAAGAAGCGGATGAAGATGGTGGGCCGCGTCGAGGTCCCGCAGGAGGCCTTCATCGCCGCGCTCTCCACCGGTGACTCCGGCGACGGCGGCGGCAAGGCGGGCGGCAAGAAGTGACCCCCCGGGGGTACGGGCCCAGCGCCGCGTTCTGCCCCCGGTGTGCCGCCGCGCTGCCCGGTCCCGCCCCGACCGCCTGCACCGGATGCGGCTACCAGCTCTTCGTCAACGCCCGGCCCACCGCCGGACTTGTCATTCTCGACCGGCCGCTGGCCGTACCGGATCGAGACTCGGGGGCCGTGGTACGGCGTCCGGCGGGGGTCGATGTGCCGCAGGAGGCCGTGACTCCCGGATCGGGTGTGGAGACCGACGGCCCCCGTTTCCTGGCTCTGCGTCGGGCGGCGGCACCGATGATCGGTCGCTGGGAGACCCCGGGCGGATTCTGCGACGGCTGGGAGCACCCGGCCGACGCGGCGGTCCGGGAGGCCCGTGAAGAGCTGGGCGTCGATCTGACGCTCGGTGATTACCTCGGCATGTACGTCGGCAGTTACGAGTACCAGGGCGAAGAGCTTCCCGTACTCGATGTCTTCTTCCTGGCCACGTTGGGTGATCAGGTGATCGACCTCAACCGGGACGAGGCCACCGAGGCGACCTGGTTTCCGCTGCTGACGCCGCCTCCGCTGGCTTTCGGCACGATGGATGCGGCCATTCGGACCGCAGCGCGACGTCTGTTCCGCTAGGGCGGTTTGAGTTTTTGCGCCTTCGGGAATCTAGCTGTCATCACAACACCGTGTGACCGCAACTGAAGGAGGACGGCCGTGGAACTCACCGTCTGGGGCATCATCACCGCGCTCATCGTCGGTCTCATCATCGGCGCACTCGGTCGGCTGGTCGTACCGGGCCGTCAGGACATGCCGATCTGGCTGACCATGCTCATCGGTGTGGGTGCCGCACTACTCGGTACCGTGATCGCGCGAGCCGCCGGCATCGCGACCGAGACGGGCGGCATCGACTGGATGGAGTTGCTGATCCAGGTCGCACTGGCCGCTGTCGCGGTGGCCCTGGTGGCCGGTGTCGGTCGACGTCGCCGAGTCAGTCGCTACTGATTCACCCCCCCCGCAGATCTGGGGCGCCGGCCGTCTGGCCGGCGCCCCATGCTGTGCGGGGACGGCGGCACCTTCCGCCCGGCCAGGAGATCGTGTGCGGATGCCGTCCTGACAGGAGGATCAACCCCCGGGGAGTGGACCCCGGAACGGGAACCGGCCCCGCCGACCGGATGGTCGGACAGGGCCGGTGCAGAGCTACCCGCCGAGATGACGCGTCAGCGGAGCCAGGGGATGCTGCGGTCCAGCAGACCGCGCTCCTTGAGCTCCTTGCGCAGCGGGATCTCGTCGTCGATGTAACCGTCCCAGTTGATGCCCCAGTAGTTGGCGGTGTGCGTACCCTCGCCGAGCAGCTGGCGCTGCACCGGCGTGCGGTTCTGGTACCACGGCCCGTTCTTGTCCGGGTGCAGCTCGTCGAGCGGGCGGATCCACCGGTAGGTGTAGCCGACGAAGAGCATCTTCCGCGTGATGTTGGACAGGTTGGTCGACCGCGAGTGCCACTGCCGGCGGTCGAAGATGAAGGCGTCACCGGGGTTGGCGGTGATCTCCACCGTGCCCTCCGGGTCCGGGTTGTGCACCGTCAGGTCCGCCGGGCGGGGCAGCGAGTTCCACAGGTGGCTGCCCGGGATGACCTTGGTGGCGCCCCGGCCCTTCTCCGAGAGGTCGGAGAGCACGTACGCGACCTTCAGCGAGAACATCGGCCGCGGCAGGTTCGGGTCCATCGTCTCCGGGTCGGAGTTCTGCCGGTACCCGTCCTGGTGCCAGCCCCAGTAGGGCTTCTCCGGCTCCAGCGCCGGCGGCGTGACGTCCAGGTGGTTGTGGTGCGTGTAGATGTTCCAGCCCGCCAGGCCCCACATGTACGGGAACGCGATCGGGTGGGTGAGCAGCTCGCCGAAGAGCTCGTCCCGCTCCAGGAAGCCCAGCAGGTGCAGGGTGCCGTCCTTGGTCGTCCGGCCGGCTGCCTTCTCCTCCGCGTAGACCCGGTCGACCGCCTCTTCCAGGGCCGCGCGGTGGTCCTCGGTCAGGACGTTGCGGAGCAGCAGGAAACCCTGCTCGTGGAACTCCTTGCGGTCCGTGTCACTGATCGGCTCGTATCCGGTCCGGCCGCCGTAGTCGAACACCGCGTCCATCCCCTCCCCTGAGTGAAACTTGTTCTGGGCACACAGGCTGCCGATCGTAACGCGGCACGCAACGCCCGCAGCAGCACGCGGGTCGGGCGCATCGGCGGGTATCGGTGGAGTACGGGAAGCTGGCACGGACAGAAGTGGCGACCTGACGGAGGGTTGTTGCTGTCGGAAACGTTCGCGAAGAAAATTGCCGAATGACCGTTTGTGCAATCACTGCGGGTTATTGGATGCAGGGTTTCGTGACGGTGCGGCGTCCACAGCGGGACCGGGGTCGTGCCCGGATCGCCGGTGGTACCCCGGCGGGCGGTGGGTGCGGCCCGGCAATGGACCATCCGGAGCGGCAGGTGGGTGCGGCCCGGCAGCGGACCATCCGGACCGCCGGTGGTCCGCGCGGGCGACGGTGACCGGCTCTCAGTCCGTGAAGACCTCGGCGATGACCTGGTCGGAGGTGGCATCGTCCTTGACCGGCGACCACCTGCCGCCGTCAGCGGTCCACTGCAGGTTGGCGAAGCGGACCCGCTTCACCCCGTGATCCCCGGCGTGCGACACCAGCCAGTGCGCGTACCGCCAGCCCGCCTGCACGTCCGAGGTGGGTACCGCCAGACCGGTCAGCTCGGCGGGGGAGACCGTGTCCAGCCGACCCCAGTCGAGGGTCAGCCCCGCGGTCAGCGCGGCCGCCGCCGCCGATCCCCGGATGACCGGGTCCCGGCCGACCGTGCAGGCCACCGCGCCCGTGGCGTTGCCGAGCAGGGCCCGGGTCAACACCTCCGACTCGTCGGCCCACTGCTGGTACGCCCGGGGGAAGGCGGAACGCTGCACCTTCTGGGCCGCGTCGGTGATCTCCATCTGTTCCCAGCCGCGTACCCTGCGCAGCGCGTCGTAGAACTTGGTGGCTGCGTAGCGGGGGTCCCGGATCCGATCCGGTGTGCCCCAACCCTGACTCGGCCGCTGCTGGAACAGCCCCACCGAGTCGCGGTCGCCGCCGGCCAGGTTGCGCAGGCGTGACTCCTGGAAGGCGGTGGCCAGCGCCACCACCACGGCCCGTTCCGGCATCTTCCGCCGGATCCCGACCGCCGCGATGGTGGCCGCGTTCGCCATCTGCTCGGCGTTGAGACTGACCCGACCGTCCGCGTCGACGACGCAGCCGCTCGCCGGACGGGGCACCGGCAGCTTGTGCCCGAACTCGCGGGCCCCCAGGTAGATGCCGAAGCCGGCGACCGCCGCAAGCGCCACTCCCGCCGCCACCACCGCCTGAGTCCGCACCGCCACCCCCTGATCGATAGTGGGCACAGCCTACGATGGCAGCCCAAGTTCCCGGCAGAGCTGTGACGAAATGCCCCTTACCGGCCCCGGTCGCGCTTTCCTGCCGGTCAGTCCCGGCCCCGCCGCCCGGTCAGTTCAGACCCCGGGTACCCACCGGGCGGGCCGTTTCTCCCGGAACGCCGCGACGCCTTCCCGCCCCTCCGCCGAGTGGAAGTACCGCACCGACAGCTCACGCAGCTCGGCCAGGTCGGTCCGGAGGTCGGCCGCCGGCGGGCGGTGCAGCAGCTCCTTCGCCCCGGCCAGCGCGGCCGGCGCACCGCGTACCAGGGCCAGGCAGTAGGAGGCCACCGCCTCGTCCAGCGCCTCGGCGGGAGTGACCGTGGTGACCAGGCCGATCTCGGCTGCCCGGCGCCCGTCGAAGACGTCCCCGGTCAGGTAGAGCTCCGCCGCCGCCCGGGGCTGCAACCGGGGCAGTACCGTCGCCGAGATCACCGCCGGGACCACGCCGAGGCGTACCTCGGTGAAGGCGAAGGTGGCGTCCGGTACGCAGATCGCGATGTCCGCCGCCGCGATCAGGCCGAGGCCGCCGGCCCGCGCCGGCCCGCCAATCCGGGCCACCACCGGCTTCGGGCACTCCCGGATCGCCGCCAGCACGTCACCGAGCTTCGCCACCGGCACGGTGCCGTTCTCGTACGCCGCCGCGGTCTCCTTGAGGTCCGCGCCGGAGCTGAAGACCGGGCCGGTGTGGGAAAGCACGACCACCCGTACGGCGTCGTCGGCCACCGCCGTGGCCAGCGCGTCGAGCAGCTGGGTCATCAGCGGCGTGGAGAGCGCGTTCCGGTTGTGCGGGCTGTCCAGGGTGAGAGTCGTCACCCCGTGCGCGGTCGAGACCCGGACGAGCGGGTCGGGGGCTGAGGTCATGCCGGCACACTAGTCGTATGCCCGGAACCCTCCCCGCAGGTGAACCCGTCCCCGTCGACGGGACGCTGCCCGACTCCGCCCGGGTGGAGGTGGGGACGCGCGGCTTCGGGGTCTACGTGCACGTGCCGTTCTGCGCCAGCCGCTGCGGCTACTGCGACTTCAACACGTACACGGCGAGCGAGCTGGGCGGCGGCGCCGGCCGGGACGGCTACGCCGACCAGGTCCTCGCCGAGTTGACGCTGGCCGGCCGGGTGCTCGGGGACAACCCGCCACCCCGGGTCGACACGGTCTTCGTGGGCGGTGGCACCCCGACCCTGCTCCCCGCCGACGACCTCGCCCGGATCCTGGACGGCATCGACCGGCTCTGGGGGCTGGCCGGCGACGTGGAGGTCACCACCGAGGCGAATCCGGAGTCGGTGACCCGTGAGTCGTTGAAGGCGCTGCGGGCGGCCGGCTACACCCGGATCTCGTTGGGCATGCAGTCGGCGGCCGCCGGGGTGCTGGCGGTGCTGGACCGCCGGCACAGTGCCGGCCGGGCCACCGCCGCCGCCGAGGAGGCCCGGGAAGTCGGCTTCGACCACGTCAATCTCGACCTGATCTACGGGACGCCGGGGGAGAGCGCGGACGACTTCGCGGCATCGCTGGACGCCGTGGTCGACGCGGGCGTCGATCATGTGAGCGCGTACGCCCTGATCGTGGAGGACGGCACCCGGCTGGCCGCCCGGATGCGCCGTGGCGAGCTGCCGTACCCGGACGACGACACGGCCGCGGACCGTTACCTGGCGGCGGAGGCCCGCCTCTCCGGTGCCGGTTTCTCCTGGTACGAGGTCTCCAACTGGGCCACCTCAGCCCAGGCGCGGTGTCGGCACAACCTGCTCTACTGGACCGGCGGCGACTGGTGGGGCCTCGGCCCGGGAGCACACAGCCACGTCGGCGGGGTCCGCTGGTGGAACGTCAAGCACCCCACGACGTACGCCGCCCGGCTCGGCGCGGGTGAGTCGCCCGGACAGGGGCGGGAGTTGTTGTCGACGGCGGACCGGCGGGTGGAGGACGTGATGCTGCGGCTCCGGCTCGCCACCGGCCTGCCGCTGGCGGTCCTCGACGATGCGGGGCGGGCGGGGGCGGCCGAGGCGCTCGCCGCCGGGTTGCTGAGCCGTTCCGGGTACGCGGCGGGGCGGGCGGTGCTGACCCTGCGCGGACGGCTGCTCGCCGACGCGGTCGTCCGTGACCTGTTGCCTTGACCGTCCGGAGCGCCGGGGACGGTCATGGTCGGTGGTTCCGGTCCGGCGACGGCACGCGGCCGGCGGTGACCCGGCCCGGGTGGACGCCGCTGGTGCGGCGTCCCGACCGGTGACGGTGCAGGTCCGGTGGCCCGTGCGCGGGGGCCGGCGGGCGCGCGGTGGCGTCGGCGACCCCGGCACGGGCCGTGTCCGGTCCGGTCGGGACTACTTGACCATCCGGATGCTCATCGGGTAGCGGTACAGCACGCCCTCGTTGGCCTTCATGCCGCCGAGGATCGCGAAGACGACCTGGATGATCAGCGTGATGAACGGCAGGAAGAACAGGATGCCGAGGGTGCAGGTCGCGATGATCACCGCGATGATCGAGGCGATGCCCCAGGTGATCTGGAAGTTGAGCGCCTCCACCGCGTGAGCCCGGACCGTCGGGGACTCGTTCCCCTTGGCCAGCATCGCGACGAGCCCGGCGATGAACCCGACCAGAGCGCCACCGAAGTGCGCGATCAGCGCCCAGGTCTTCTCGTCGCTGTTGGCGTAGCCGGCCGGAGCGGCAGCCCCGTACGGCGCGCCCGGCGGGTAGCCCCCGGGCGGCGGGTAGCCGCCCGGCGGTGGGTAACCCCCAGGCGGTGGGTAGCCACCGGGGGGCGGGTAGCCGCCCGGCGGTGGGTAACCCCCGGGCGGCGGATAGCCACCGGCGCCGGAGGTCGGCGGGGGATAGGCCCCGCCGCCGGAGGTCGGCGGCGGGTAGGCGCCGCCGCCGGAGGTGGGCGGAGGAGTGCCCGGCGCGTCGTACGGATTGTGCGAGCCGTACTCTCCGGGAGGGCGAGGTGGTTCAGTCATGGGGTCACGGTAGGTGCACCGATCAAACGGCGCCAGACACCCCCTGGCGATTGAAACTGGACAATAGTCGACCGGACCGGCTGGCCCCGCCGAGGTAGGGTGTGCGAACAAGCAGGTGGTCCGGGATCGGCAGGCGCGGGTGTCCCGGATTGGAGAGCCCATCCAGTCGATCATCGCGTCTCCTGCGCCGTGGTCGTAGACTGGCACTCGATACGGTCGAGTGCCAAGGTGTATCCGTGGCCCGACCGTCGTGGTCGCCCCGGTCGTGTCGGCAACCGGGGCCGGGACGTCGCAGGGAGGTGAGGATGGGTCTCGACGACCGCAAGCTCGACGTGCTGCGCGCGATCGTGGAGGACTACGTCGCCACCCAGGAGCCGGTCGGCAGCAAGGCCCTGGTCGAGCGCCACCAGCTGGGAGTGTCACCGGCCACCGTGCGCAACGACATGGCCGTGCTGGAGGAGGAGGGCTACATCCGGCAGCCGCACACCAGCGCCGGACGGGTGCCCACCGACCGGGGTTACCGGCTCTTCGTCGACCGGCTCTCCCGGGTGAAGCCGCTCACACCGGCCGAGCGTCGGGCGATCGAGCGGTTCCTGGTCGGCGCGGTCGACCTCGACGACGTGGTGCACCGCACCGTACGTCTGCTCGCCCAGTTGACCCGGCAGGTCGCCGTCGTGCAGTACCCGAGCCTGGCCCGGTCCTCGGTACGGCACCTCGAACTCGTACCGATCTCCACCACCCGCCTGATGCTCGTCATGATCGCCGACACCGGTCGGGTGGAGCAGCGCCTCGTCGAACTGCCCGCGCCGGCCAGCGCGGACGACGTGATCGACATGCGGCGCCTGGTCAACGAGCGGCTCGGCGGCAAGCGGCTCGTCGACACCCCGCCCCTGGTCCAGGCGTTGGTCGAGGAGGCGCCACCGGCGCTGGGTTCCGCGATGGCCACCCTCGCCACCGTCCTGCTCGAGACGCTCGTCGAACGACACGAGGAGCGGATCGCCCTGGCCGGCACCGCCAACCTCGCCCGGGGTGGGCTGCTGGACTTCCAGGGCTCGCTGCGTCCGATCCTGGAGGCGCTGGAGGAGGAGGTCATCCTGCTCAAGCTGATCGGCGAGGTCGAACCGAACACCCTCCAGGTACGCATCGGCGACGAGAACGAGATCGACAACCTGCGGGCCACCTCGGTGGTCAGCACCGGCTACGGGCCAGGGGCCACCATCGTCGGTGGTCTCGGCGTGTTGGGGCCGACCAGGATGGACTACCCGGGCACCATCGCCACGGTGCGGGCCGTGGCACGCTACGTCGGCGACGTGCTGGCGCAGAACTGACCCACCCACACCTTGCGCAGAACTGACCACCAAGGCTCATCTGACGACCGGCGGACGGTAACGCGAGACAGACATGAGGACACGGAACGCAGTGGCCAGGGACTACTACGGGATTCTCGGCATCAGCCGGGACGCCTCCGACGACGAGATCAAGCGTGCCTACCGCAAGCTGGCACGGCAGTACCACCCGGATGTGAATCCGGACCCGGAGGCACACGAGAAGTTCAAGGAGATCAACGCCGCGTACGAGGTCCTCTCCGACGACCAGAAGCGGCAGATCGTCGACCTCGGCGGTGACCCGCTCGCGCCCGGCGGTGGCGGTGCCCCGGGCGGACCGGGCGGTCCCGGCGGGCCGTTCGTCGGCTTCCAGGACATCATGGACGCGTTCTTCGGGGCCGCCGGCGGCTCCCGGGGGCCGCGACCCCGTACCCGGCCGGGTGCCGACGCCATCCTCCGGCTGGAACTCGACCTGCACGAGACCGCGTTCGGGGTGGAGGCGCCGATCACCGTCGACACCGCCGTGCTCTGCACCACCTGCTCCGGCGCCGGCACCGCACCCGGCACCCACCTCGCCACCTGCGAGGCGTGTGGCGGGCGCGGCGAGGTCCAGTCGGTGCAGCGGACCTTCCTTGGCCAGGTCGTCTCGTCCCGGCCCTGCACCGTCTGCCAGGGCTACGGCACGATCATCCCGCACGCCTGCCCCACCTGCGCCGGCGACGGCCGGGTCCGGACCCGTCGGTCGCTGACCGTCAAGATCCCGGCCGGTGTCGAGGACGGCATGCGGATCCGGCTCGCCCAGCAGGGTGAGGTCGGCCCCGGTGGCGGCACCGCCGGCGACCTGTACGTCGAGATCCACGAGCGTCCGCACGACGTCTACTCCCGCAAGGGCGACGACCTGCACTGCCGGGTCACCGTGCCGATGACCGCGGCGGCGCTCGGCACCCGGCTGACCATCAAGACGCTGGACAGCGAGGAACCGGTCGACGTGAAGCCGGGCACCCAGCCCGGGTCGACGCTGCGGCTGCGGGCCCGGGGTGTTCCGCACCTGCGTGGCACCGGCCGGGGTGACCTCTACGTCCACCTCGACGTCCGGACGCCGACCAAGCTCGACGCCGAGCAGGAGCGGATGTTGCGCGAGTTCGCCAAGACCCGGGGCGAGGAGGTCGCCGAACTCAGCAAGCAGGGCGGCTTCTTCTCCCGGATGCGCGACGCCTTCAACGGCCACGGCTGACCCGACCGGGCTGTCCCGTCCCGGCGTTGGTCCGGTTGCCGGCTCGGTTGGGCTGTCCCGCCACGGCGTTGGTCCGGCTGCCAGCCCCTCGCCGGGCTGGCCCCCGGGCGCTGATCCGGTTGCCGGTGCTCACCGGGCCGGTCGCCCCGGGCAATTGCCGGCGCGCGGCCGGACCCCGGTCGCCGGTCGGTTAACCTGCTCGGCGTGAGCGCTCCGTTGTTCCTGGTCGAGTCGCTGCCGTCGGGAGACGTCGTCACACTCGACGGACCCGAAGGTCACCACGCCGCGACCGTGCAACGGCTGCGGACCGGCGAGGAGCTGCTGCTCGCCGACGGGCGGGGCGGCACGGCCACCGCCGTCGTCACCGCCGTCGGCCGGGGCACCCTGACCGCCTCCGTCACCACCCGGCGGTACGTCGACCCGCCCGACCCGCGGCTTGTCGTCGTACAGGGCATTCCAAAGGGGGAGCGGGCCGAACTGGCCGTACAGGCGATGACCGAGGTCGGGGTGGACGAGATCGTGCCCTGGGCGGCGGCGCGCTCGGTCGCGCAGTGGCGGGCCGAGCGGGGTGTCCGGGCCCGGGACCGCTGGGTGTCGACCGTCCGTGAGGCGGCCAAGCAGGCACGTCGGTCCTGGCTGCCGGTTGTCGGCGGATCGTCGTCGGTGCCGGCCGCGTCACTGGCTACGGTGACCGACCGGTTCGTCGGCGCCACCGCTCTTGTCCTGCACGAGGAGGCGGAACACCGGCTCACCACCGTGGCGCTGCCGGCCAGCGGCGAGATCGTGCTGGTGGTCGGCCCGGAGGGTGGCATCGCCCCGGAGGAGTTGACCACGCTGACCACGGCCGGCGGGACACCGGTCCGGCTCGGTGCCGAGGTGCTGCGAACCTCGACCGCCGGAGTCGCCGCGCTGGCCGTACTCAGCACCCGGCTCGGCCGGTGGTGACGGGCGGCCGGCCCGGGTTCTCCGGCCATCGAACGGTCAGACGTCGAACAGGACGGTGAGCCGGCGGTCGGCGACGCTGCGGGCCGCTTCGAGCCGGTACCGGCCGGGCCGGGTACGCCACCCGTGCCCGGTCCAGACCTGGAAGCCACGTGCCGGCAGTGGCACCCGTACGGTCACCGCCTCACCGGGGGCGGCCTCCACCCGGGCGAAACCGGCGAGCCACCGTACCGGTCGGTCCGGCTCGGTGTGCTCGGGGCCGACGTACAACTGCACCACCTCGGCGCCCGGTCGGCCACCCGCGTTGCTTACGGTGGCCACCGCGACCGGCCCGGCCGGACCGTCCTCGACCGACAGTGCCTGGTAGTCCCAGTCGGTGTAGCCGAGCCCGTGCCCGAACGGGAAGAGCGGCTCCGCCCGCCATCCCCGGTAGCCGACGAGTACGTCGTCGGGATAGTCGAGTACGCCGTCGACCGGGGTGACGTTGAGGCCCGGGCAGTCCTCGGGGCGACGCGGCCAGGTGGTGGGCAGTCGTCCGCCGGGTTCCGCCCGGCCGAGCAGGACGTCGGCGAGGGCGTGTCCCGCCTCCTGGCCGGGAAACCAGGTGAGCAGGACGGCCGCCACCTCGTCGACCCAGGGCATCAGGACCGGGGAGCCGGCGTTCACCACGACGACCGTCCGGGGGTTGACCGCCGCCACCCGGCGGACCAGTTCGTCCTGCCGGCCGGGCAGGGCCAGGGTGCTCCGGTCGAAGCCCTCCGACTCCACCTCCTCGGTGGTGCCGACCACCACCACCGCCAGGTCGGCGTCGGACGCCACCCGGACCGCCTCGGCCAGCAACGCCTCCGCCTCGTCGCCTGCCGGGTCCGCGTCCCCGCCTGCCGGCCGGTCTCCCGGGTCCGTATTCCCGCCTGCCGGCCCGGGGATCGGCTCGGCCGGCTCGGCATGGCCGAGGCTGGCTGACACGAAACCGCTCCGTTCCTCCGACAGTGTCCGGCTCAGCAGCACGTCGACCGGCTCGCCGGCGGTCAGCGGTACGTCGAACCGTCGCTCCACGGTGGACAGGAAGACCGTCCCCGGGTCGTCCCTCTCGTCGAAGAGCGGGCCGGCGAAGAGTTCCGAACCCCCGACCGAGAGGACAAACTCCCCGAAGCCGTGCAGGGCGAACCGGTGCCGGCCGCCCCGCGTCGGCGTGTACCGGGCGGCGAGTTCCACCCGGGCCACCTCGGCAGGGCGTAGCCCGTCGGGGAGGTCACCCATCCAGCGCACCGTCGCACGGTCGAGTTCCGCCCGGTACAGCTCACGACCGTCGGCGGCCCGCAGGGTCGCGATGACCGGGCTCCAGCCGTTGCCGCCCGCTGGCCGCAGCCGGGGTCGGGGGTCGGCGCCGACCGCGTGGTCGAGGACGACGTCGGGCAGGGCGGTGGCCAGCCCGGCCAGCGGGGAGACCACGTG
Source organism: Plantactinospora sonchi (assembly GCF_036422035.1). Taxonomy (NCBI): domain Bacteria; kingdom Bacillati; phylum Actinomycetota; class Actinomycetes; order Micromonosporales; family Micromonosporaceae; genus Plantactinospora; species Plantactinospora sonchi. The sequence goes on along the minus strand of NZ_JAZGQK010000037.1, from coordinate 65,000 downwards.
CGGGGGCGAGACCTGGGCGCTGCCGCCTCCCTGGATGCGGGCGTCCTCGGCGAGCGCGCCGAGGACCGCGACCCGGCGCAGCCGCCCTGCGTGCAGCGGCAGCAGGTCACCGGTGTTGCGGGCCAGCACCATCGAGCGGGTCGCCACCTCCCGGGCCAGGGCGGCGCCGTCCGGCGGCGCGGGTACCCCGGTCGGCGTCGCCGGGCCGGGAGGTGGCACCGACGGGGCGCCGCCGTCGAGCAGGCCGACTCTTGCGGCGAGCCGGAGCACCCGACGTACCTTGTCGTCGACGAGGGTCTCGGCGACGGTGCCGGCGCGGACCGCGGCGACCAGCGCAGCGCCCCACGGGTCGCCGGCGGCCGGCATCACCACGTCGAGCCCGGCGTCGGCGCTGGCCACCGTGCTCCGCGCGGCGGTCCAGTCGGAGACGACGACGCCGTCGAACCCCCACTCCCGTTTCAGCAGGTCGTGCAGGAGCGGTCGGTGCTCGGTCATGGTGGCGCCGTTGACCCCGTTGTACGCCGCCATCACCGCCCAGACGCCGGCCCCGACGATCCGTTCGAACGGGGCGAGGTAGAGCTCCCGCAAGGCCCGTTCGGAGACCCGGACGTCGACCGTCATCCGCTCGGTCTCCGAGTCGTTCGCGACGAAGTGCTTCACCGTGGCACCGACGCCGCACTCCTGCAGTCCGGTCACGTAGCCGACGCCGATCTCGGCGGTGAGCAGCGGATCCTCCGAGTAGCACTCGAAGTGCCGGCCGCCGAGCGGGCTGCGGTGCAGGTTGACGGTCGGGGCGAGCAGCAGGTGGATGCCCCGGCGCCGACACTCGGCGGCGAGCAGTCGCCCGGCGCGCCGGGCCAGCGTCGGATCCCAGCTGGCGGCGAGCGCCGTCGGACTGGGCAGGGCAACCGACGGGTCGTCGGGACTCCAGCGGACCCCGCGTACGCCGATCGGGCCGTCCGACATCACCAGCGAGCCGAGGCCGATCTCCGGTACGGCGGGCAGTGTCCAGAAATCCTGGCCGGAGAGGAGGCGTACCTTCGTTTCCAGGTCCAGTGCGGACAGGGCCCGCTCGATCGCGGCCTCGTCCCGTCGCCCGGTCGTCATCCCCGCCCCTGTCGTCGGCGCTGTAAGGGTCCTACTCTCAGAACCCGGCGTGGGTTCGAGATTAGCTCCGGTCGATGCTGGGAGTGGTGGGGACGGTCGATCCGCCGGTCAACGGGAGGCGTCAGATGACGCCCGCGACCAGCGGTGAGCAGGAGTCGGCCGGTGCGGCCACGGGCGAACGGCTGAGCCGGTCCACCGCACCCACGCGCCCGGCGGGGCTCACCGGATCACCTGGCGGGGGAGGAGCAGCCCGTCGCCGGCCAACCAACCGCGACGGCCTGTCTCCGGGATCAGCGGTCGGACGCCGGGCAGAGTGTGTTCGACGTGGTGCGACGCCACCACCGTGCTGGGCCAGGAGTCGTACGCCAGGCCGCAGTTGTCCAAGTCCTCGACCCAGCCACGCCAGTCCAGGTGACCGCCGTGCTCGGCCTCCGACAGCCGGTCGTCCACCCGTCCGAGCAGGGCCAGCCTCCCTGGGTCGGCGATGGAGGCGCGTACCCGTAGTTCCCGGCGGAGCGCGTCGATCGCCTTGTCCACCCGGAGGCTGTACCTCTCGGTCGACCGGTACAGGTCGTCGATCTCCGATCGCGGCGTGGTGTCCGCGCCCTCCTGACACATCGTGGCGTAGACCCGGCGCAGCGCCGCGCGGTCGAACAGCACGCCGAGTTCACGTACGACGTCCAGCGGCTCGTCGGGGGCGTGTATCACGACCAGCACCCGGTTCGGCGCGCCGAGTACGGACCGGAGATGCCGGGGGGTGCGGCCGGTCGGGTCGGAGGTTCCCTTGACGGCGGTCAGCCGGAGGCTCGCCGGGGTGCCCGGCGCCGGGTGGAGGTCGCGCAGGACCAGCATCAGCGCCGGTGCCCGGTAGTGCACCAGGTCGCTGACCTCGATGCTGTCCAGTTGGGCCACGTTCCACTGGTAGCGCCACAGGTCCCGGATGCTGTTCCGGTCGTAGCGCAGCCGCTCCGCGTGGATGGCGGCGAAGTCGTGTCGGCGGAGGAACTCCAGACAGTCATCGGCCTTGCGGGCCAGGATGGCCTCGGGGCGGAGGGTGAGCAGGGTGGTCTGTTGCAGCACGGTCAGGACCTGGGTGCCGAGCACCTCCTGGGCGATCCGCCAACTCTCCCGGAACGAGACCTCGTCCCGGTAGAGGGAGAGTTTCGCCGGCAGGGTGGTCAGGGCTCGCCACCGCTCGTCCGTGTCCAGTTGGGCCAGGTGCGGATCGGCGGAGGCCGGCACGCCGAGACGCTCGCTGAGGTTCAAGGGGCTGGCCGGGTGCCGGCGGATCCGGTCTCCACGCAGGCCTGGCGTACCCGGGCGGCCATCGCCCCTTCCGCTTTCTCCAGATATCCACGAGAGCCGTAGACCGACTTGTCACCGAGGTCCCCGTCTATCCGCAGCACCCTGTCGTATCGGCGGAACAGGTAGTCGGCGATCGCCCGCGTGAACGCGTACTGCGTGTCGGTGTCCAGATTCATCTTCACCACACCGTGCGAAACGGCGGTCGCGACGTCCGTCTGACTGGCACCGGAACCACCGTGGAAGACGAAATCGAATGGTCGGTCCCGGCCGATTCGGGAACCGACCGCCCGTTGGATTTCTCCCAACAGTTCTGGACGGAGCCTCACCTCGGCCGGTCGATACACGCCGTGGACATTGCCGAATGCGGCCGCGACGAGGTAACGCCCCCTGTCGCCGTCACCGAGTGCGGTGACTACCCGTGACGCGTCCTCGACCGTGGAGTAGAGCCGGGGGTCGCTGCTCGGTTCCTCGCCGATCACCCCGATCTCGATCTCCAGAACCGCCTCGGCCTTCGCGCACTCGTCGAGCAGTTGCCGGCTCAGTTCGAGGTTCCGGGCCAACGGGAGGGCGGAGCCGTCCCACATGTACGACTGGAACAACGGCTGGTCACCGGCGCTGACCCGCTGCTGGGAGGCGTGGATCAGCGGCAGGAGGAACGACTCGTACCGGGTTGACGGGCAGTGGTCGGTGTGCAGGGCAACCGTGGTCGGGTAGCCCTCCGCCGCCGCGCGGGCGAAGTCGGCGAAGGCGGTTGCGCCGCGTACCCCGTCCATGACGGTCGAGCCGGACCAGAATTCAGCTCCCCGAACGGTCACCTGGATGATCCCGTCGCTCGCCGCCTCGGCGAAGCCGCTCAGCGCGCCATGTAGTTCAGTCGACGAGCGCACATTTACCGCAGGATAGGCGAAGTGATGTTGCTTCGCCCGGTCCAGCATCTCTCGGTAGAGTGCGGGAGTGGCAACCGGCATGACGTCCTTTCCGAGACGAGGTGGCGGTCGTCCAGTGCGGTGCGGCGGCCATCCAATGGGAGGCGGCGGTCGTTCAGCGTGAGGTGGCGCTCACGCGGCGGCCGAGCGAGCGCACGAGTCGAGCCTTCAAGTAGGGCACGCGGCACTGGTCTGTGTCAATGTGTTCCAGTGACGAGTGGCGGGTGCCGTCGATTGTGTACGGCATCCTGGACCGGTGACGGGCCCGCCACCATGATTCGGAGGGCCTGGCTTCCCGCCGGTCCGTCGCACGGGCGCGGACAGGGGGCAACCGCGTGTCACCGAGATACCTGGTTCTGTGGGACGTCGACCATACGTTGATTGAGACCCGGGGCGTCGGCACCGCCCTGTTCGGCGAGGCGTTCACCCGGGTGACCGGCGTGCCGATGCGAGAACTGATCAAGATCCCCGGACTCACCGAACCAGACGTGCTGCACCGTATGCTGCGGCTGCACGACCTGACGCCCACCGAACAGATCTTCGCCCGGTTCGCGTACGAATTGACCGCCCTGCACGAGGAGCGGATCGACCTGCTGCGTACCCGGGGTCGGATGTTGCCCGGCGTGGAGCGGACGCTGGCCGAGCTCGCCGGACACCCCGAGGTGGCGCAGAGCGTGCTCACCGGCAACCTGCGCGGGGTGGCGGCGGTGAAACTCGACGCGTTCGGCCTGACCCGCTGGGTGGACCTGGACGCGGGCGCCTATGGATCCGACCACCGGGAGCGGGCGGCCCTGGTCGGCATCGCCCGCGCCCGCGCTGCCGACCGGTACGGGCGGGACTTTCCGGGACCCGCGACCGTGATCGTCGGCGACACCCCGGCGGACGTACGGACGGCCCGGACGGCGGGTGCGGCCGTGGTGGCGGTGGCCACGGGCAAGAGCGGGGCGGCGGAACTGGCCGCCACCGCTCCCGACCAGCTCCTTTCCGACCTGGCGGCGGTGTCGCCGTTCTTCCCAGTGGTGGCTGGTGCGGCCCGGGCGGCGATGAGCGGGGAGCGCACCGGCGAGCTGCCGGACGGCCGGGTCAGAGCCTGAGCGTTGTATCCGTGGAGGCGAGATGAACAGCTACGGCGTTGCCGGTCTGTCCGGGATCACCACCGGCCGTACCCGGTCGGTGAGCCCGGAGAACCCCACCGGCGGCAAGGGAATGGGCGGTAGGGCGGTCGACGGCACCGGCGCCCACGCGGCCCGGGAACTGGGGCAGGGCTGGAAGGTGTCACCGAGCGTGGTCGTGCCACCCGGACAGCACACCGTCCTGGCTGATGTCGAGGGTCCCGCTGTGGTCCGGCATATCTGGTTCGCGGTCCACCCCGACCACCTGCGCACGCTGGTCCTGCGGGGATACTGGGAGGAGAGCACCCGGCCCGCCATCTCGGTTCCGCTCGGCGACTTCTTCTGTCAGGGTTGGGCCGAATACGCCCCGGTCAACTCCATCCCGGTGGTGGTGAACCCGTACGGCGGCCTGAACTGCTACTGGGAGATGCCCTTCCGGCGTCGTGCCCGCCTCGTGCTGGAAAACCCCGGCCCGGTGCCGGTGACGGTGTTCTACCAGATCGACTACGAGCTGGTGGAGGTCGAAGCGGCGGCCGGGTACCTGCACGCCTGCTGGCGACGCAGCAATCCGCTGGCCGCGCTGGAGGAGCACGTGCTGCTGACCGGGGTACCCGGACCGGGACACTACGTCGGCACCTACCTGGCCTGGGGGTCGAACAGCGGTGGGTGGTGGGGCGAGGGCGAAGTGAAGTGTTACCTCGACGGCGACGACCAGTTCCCGACCATCTGCGGCACCGGTACGGAGGACTACGTCGGCGGCGCCTGGGGCTTCGACGTACCCGGCCAGGGATACACCACCTACACCACCCCGTACCTCGGTTTCCACCAGGTGGTCCGGCAGGATGGTCAGGCGCGCAGCCAGCAGCGGTTCGGCATGTACCGGTGGCATCTGCCGGACCCGATCCGGTTCGAGCGGGACATCCGGATGACGGTGCAGGCGCTCGGCTGGCGGTCCGGCGAGCGTTACCTGCCGCTGCGCGACGACGTCGCCTCGACCGCCTGGTGGTACGCGGCCCAACCGGAGGGCATCGGCCTGCCGGGACCGGAACTCGACGAGATGGAGGTGATCTGAGTTGCCCGGTCAGCTGGTGACCCGTAACGCCCGGGTGATCTCCGCCGGCTCGACCTCGCCGGGCGTACCCCAGACCGTCCTGGCCCGGGAAACCTTGAGCGCCAGGTTCTCCACCAGCTCCCGCACCCGGTCCGGGGAGACGTCCGGGTCGGAAACCACCTTGAAGTAGCGCACCGAGTCGACCAGCGCCGACTTGACCCGCTCGTGGGACAGGTACAGATCGAGGTCGGCTTCCCACCGTACGGTCGCCTCCGCCGGCAGCCGGGCCTGCCAGGCGGCCCGCATCGCGGCCTCGTCGTCCGGCAGGTAGGCCATCTTGTGCAGATGGCTGCAGAGGTCGTAGACCGGATCACCCCATAGCGCGAACTCCCAGTCGATGATCACGATCCGGCCGGCCGGCGTGAGGATCATGTTCTTGCGGTGCACGTCCGCGTGGACCAGACGGAACGGGCGGGCGCTCAGTTCCGACCAGGTGATCGGAGCGAACGGGTCGGCGGGGAACCGCAGTTCGTTCCAGAGCCAGCCGAACTGCTCCAGGTTCTCCCGGTGCACCTCCCGGGTGACGTTGCTGAGCTGGCTGGCGAAGCCGGCGGTGTCGCCGTCACGTGGCCAGTCGCCCGGTGGCCGCGGAAGCTCGGCCGCCGGCACCAGACCCATGGTCACGAAGAACTCCGCCACCTGCTCGACCAGGCCGTCGGGGACGGCGGTGTTCTTGGGCGCGACCGAATCGACCACCACGCCCTCGACGTACTCGTGCACCTGGAACGCGGGGTCGGCGTGCACCGCACGCAGTTTCGGCACGGCCGGCACGTGCCGCCCGACGGCGGCCAGCACCAGGTGCTCGGGCCAGATCGCCAGGTCCATCGTGTCGGTGTCCGGGATCGGGATGCGTACCAGGTCGTCCCCGACCCGGACGTTGTGGTTGTAGAAGCCGGCCGCGTGGTCGTCCCGACCCAGCGCTTCCCGGTGCAGGGCGGAGAGCCCGTCGCCGGTGAGCAGCTCGAGCACGTTGCCGATCCGGTGGTCCAGGTCGGTCACGCTCTCCGGCAGGCGCAGAGCGGCTCGCGCCCGGGCGACCGCGGCGTCGAGGTCCGGCGCGGGCTCCCCGAGGCGTTCCGCCAGCCGCACCCCGGCGATCACCAGGGTCGGGTAGACCTCGGCCGCCTCCAACTCGGCGATCGCCCAGCGGACCGAGGCGAGCGCCTCGGTACGGCGGCCGAGCCGGGCCGACAGGGCGGCCCGGTAGAGCTCCGCCCGGGCTCGGCCGGAGCGGTACGCCGAACGTTCGAACGCCGCGACCGCCTCGCCGAGGGCGTGCTCGGCCGCGCCGAGCTCACCCAGGGCGGTGTGGGCCAGACCCAGCGCACAGTACGCCTTGCCGATCTCGTGGTCCGCGCCGATCTCGCGTTGCCGGGTGAGGGCGGCGTGCGCCACCGGCACCGCCGCCCGAGGATCGGTGACCGCCAGCAACTCGGCACGATTGGTCATGATGTCCGCCAGGCCGATCGCGCTGCGCGCGGTGGTGTAACTCGCCTGGGCCCGCGCGAGGTAGTCGGCCGAGGCCGGATAGTCGAAGGCGAACCGGTAGCCCAGGTGGAGCAACCGTTCTACGTTGCCCCGCTCCTCGTGACAGTGGGCCGGCAGCATCCGCTCGATCTCGGTCGCCGCGTCGATCGCGTCGACGAAGCGTCCCTGCGCCATGTGCAGGTCACCCGCCCACAGACCGGCGTCCAACCTGGCCGGCCCGTCGTAGCTCTGCCACACCATCTCGTACCGGTGCAGCGCGTCGGCCGTGTCGCCGAGGATGCGGCGGGCGTGCGCCGCCGCCACCGCGAGGCGGGCCCAGACCTGGTCGGCCGGTGGCTCGATCGGTAGCGCTGCGGTCAGCTCCGCCGCAGCGGCGGCATCGCCGTGCATGACCAGCGTCTCCGCGCGCAGGCAGGTGACCAGGTGCTCCAGGTGGCTGGCATCCGCCTCGACCAGGTAGTCCTCCAGGTCCGCCAGCATGCCCTCCACCCCGGATGTCGCCGACGCCGTGCGTACCCGGTCGCTGTAGTCGAGGAAGATGGTCGGCGACAGGTCGTCGCCGCAGAGTCCGTGGTGGGCCGCCTCCCGCAGCGCCACCACCATCTCCGCCGGTGCCACTCCGGCCCGGTCGGCCCGGTCCCGCCAGATCCGGTGCAGCAGGCGGTGCAGGGCGACCCGGCTGGGTACGCTGAGCCGGCGTCGCATGGTCGACGCCATGAGCTGGTGCAGTTGCAGCCCGAAGTCACCGGCGGGCTGCACGAAGGAGTAGCCGATCAGCGACTCCCAGGCCAGAGTGTGTGACGGCAGGGCGTACGCGTCCGCGACCGCCCGGAACACCTCGCTGTCGAAGAGCCGGGCCGGGCTCAGCAGTTCCAGCATCCGTACGTCCACCGGGTCGACGTGCTGGAGGAACCGTTCCAGGATCGCGTCCGGCGAAACGACCGAACCATCCGTGGCGGTGGTGCCGGCGTCCGTGGCGAGGTGGAGGAAGAACGGCACGCCCTCACTGCCGTGGGCGATCGACCCGGCCAGTTCGGGATCCTCCACCCCGATCGCCGCCAGCAACTCCAGCCGCGCGGGAACCGGCAGGCCGCCGATCGGGATGGTGTGGGTCAGCTCCGCCCACGCCGGGTCGTAGCGGTGCCAGTCGATCGGCTCCCGACTGGCGATCACGGTGAGACCGTCGTCGACCTGGGCCACCAGGTCACGCAGCCAGGAGTCCACGGCGGCGGTCCGGCCGGCCCGGGCGGCACCGCCGATCAACGCCTCGTACGCGTCGACGAACAGGACTTGCGGCGCCCGCCCGCCGTCCCGCAGGTCGGCCGCGAACAGGTACGTCACCGCGTCCATGAGCTGTGGAAGTGGCAACTGGTCCAGCTCGCGCAGGGTCTCGTCGTTACGTACATGGTGCCATCGGCGTACGTTACGGTCGGCCAGGTCGATCAACTTGACCGCGGTGCCGAACACCGGGACCGCGGTGATCTGGTCGAGTAGCCCGGTCAGCACCTCGCTGTTCTCGACCAGAGCACGACCCTCCCGACCGAGGCTGAGCCGGGGATGGAGTCGTTGCCACAGCACCGCGTACGCGATGTCGAACCGGTGGAACTTCACCCCCTGCTGACCGAACTGGGTCCGGAGCACGGCCAGCGCGTCCTGGTGTTCCCGCTGCGCCGGCACCTGGAGATCCAGTACGGCGGTCGGGCGGCTGGCCGGGACCCGGTTGCGCAACTCGACGAGAAGGCGGGACTTTCCGATCCCGCCGATCCCGGTCAGGTTCACCACCCGGGTGTTGTTCTCGTACCCCGCCAGTAGGTCCTGGAACGCGACGAGCACCGGCTCACGGTCGACGAACGGCCGGCGGGAGGCGCCCGGCCGGAAGCGGGGGGTGAGTGCCATGACAACCTCCGTGCCAGCGCGACATACAGTCGGAGTGCTGTCGCTCGTACGCTCGGCCACCCTCCAGATTAGGCGATGGGGCATAGCCGGGGATCGGGGTGCGGGGCCTCGGTCATGGTGCTGCTGATGACGTCGCTGTACGCCGCACCACCGCCTGCGGCCACCGGGTGACCCGGCGGCGGTGGGGACCTGCGTTGACCGACGAGTTGATCAGTGGAACCATCCACGACGTGAACAAGATCGCGTGGCGGCGGGCGCCCTACGCCGGTGTGCTGCCCGACTCCGGCGTTGCGTGACTCCGGGTTCATGAGCATGGACTCGACTGATCCGCGACCGGCGCAGAGTGTGCCGCCGCTCGTGTCGGAGGCCGTGTCGCCGTCCCGCTGGTCGTTCGGGGTCGCGGTGTCCGGCGGCAACGGCGACATCCGGACCTGGGGTGCCGGTCGGCACAACGTCGACCTCGCCCGGGTCTCGGCACCGCGTAACGCGAAGAAGGCGGTCGTCCTGCCCCGGTCACCGTTCACGATCCGCAGCCGGCCCGACGGCGAAGTCCTCTGTACGGTCCGGCCGACCGGAGCGGAGAGCTACGAGGTGTGTGCGGCCGACGGTTCGGCACTGGCCACGATCACCCGCCGGCCCGGTCGGTTCTGGCCGTGGCCGCGCCGGATCCGATGGACCGTGACGCCCGGCGCCGGTCCGACGACGTTCACCGGCCGGGTCGGCAGTTGGTACACCTGGCTGGCGTACGTCGTGTTCGCGCCGCTGTGGGTGCCGTTCCTGGTCATCATCGGGCTGTATTCGGCGGTCACCGGGACCGGGGGCGACGACATGGTGCCGGACGGCCCGACCCGCACCCGCTGGCGTGCGCCGGGACACGGCACGGCACTGGAGTACCGCGGCCTCAACAAGGTCTTCCACCTCGCCCCCCGGCGGCTGGACCACCGGGTCGCCTACGCGCAGGCGGTGCTGCACGACTGGGACCGCTGACCGGACTGGACCGGGACGGGGCAGGGGAGAGTCGCCGTCAGGTCCGCAGGTACGAGGCGCCGTTCAGGTCGACGATGGTGCCGGAGGCCCACTCCGCCTCGGGGGAGGCGAGCCAGTACACGGCCGAGGCGACCTCCTCCGGGCGGGCGACCCGGTTGAACGGGCTCTGCGCCCGGATCGCGTCACCGCGCGGGGCCTTGAGGTGCTCGTTGGTCATGTCGGTCTCGACGAAGCCGGGCGCGACCGTGGCGACCGCGATGCCGTACGGGGCGAGGGCCACCGCCAGCGACTGGCCGAGCGAGTTCAGCGCGGCCTTGCTGGCGCCGTACGCCGGTTGGGTCGGCTCGCCCCGGAAGGCGCCCCGGGACGAGACGTTGACGATCCGGCCACGCCGCTGTCGCAGGTGGGGGGCGGCGCACCAGATGGCGTTGGCGGCGCCGAGCAGGTTGACGTCGAGGATCCGCCGCCACTGCTGCTGCCACTGCTCGTAGGAGGTTTCGAAGACCGGATGCGGGTCGTCCGCCCCGCCGAACACCCCGGCGTTGTTGACCAGTACGTCGAGTCCGCCGAGCCGGTCCGCCGCCTCGTCCACCATCGTCCGCACCTCGGCCGGGTCGGCGAGGTCGGCCCGGACCACCACGTGCCCGTCGCCGGGCAGCGCCGCGACGAGTTCCTCGGCCAGCGGGGTCGAGTCCCGGTGGTGTACGGCCACCCGGTCCCCGCCGGTGGCGAACGCGATCGCCACCGCCCGTCCGATGCCCCTGGAGGCTCCCGTCACCAGTACCGCGCGTCCCGCCATCTGATCATCATGCCGCAGTCGGTGCCGCGCTCCGTTGCCGGGGAAGAGCATCGGCGAGGCGGTCGAGTGCCGCGCTGAACTCGTCGGGCGGAAGGTGGCCGAAGCCGAGCCGGAACACCCGGTCCGACTCGCCGAACCAGGAGCCGGGTGCGACCCGGGTGTCCCGCGCGGCGAGGCGGGCGTGGAACTCCGGGACCGCGTCGTCGGTGAACCGGTCGGCCGGCAGGCGCAGGCAGCACATGGCGCCGCCGTCCGGGAGGACGATCTCCAACCGGTGGTGCCGGGTCCAGTCCACCAGTTCGTCGAGCGCGTCCCGCAGCCGCCGCGCGCGGGGGCGGAGGAGTTCGGCCTGCCGTCGGAGGACCCGGGTGGCGAAGTACTCGTCAAGGGTGGAGCAGGCGATCGTGGTGACGAACTTGGCCTCCCGGAGCCGCTCGTACAGGTCGGGGTCCGTCGTGGTCAGCCAGCCGATCCGCAGCCCCGGCGCACCGTGTGCCTTGGAGATCGAGGAGCAGGTCACGATCCGTGGCGACAGTGTCGCGGCCGAGGATGGGACCGGAGCGTCACCGTAGGTGGCGGCACGGTAGGTCTCATCGACCAGCAGCACGGCGTCGGGCGCCCGTTCCGCGACGACGGCGAGCAGGGTACGCAGCTCCTCGTCGGTGAAGCGGACACCCGACGGGTTCTGCGGCGACGCCACGGACACCAGGCGGGTGTCCGGCGTCAGGGTACGGGCCAGCCGGTCCAGCGGCAGTCGGTAGCCGTCGTCGAACGACAGTGGCAGCACCTCCACCCGCGCCCCGAGCCCCTCCGGCACGGTCCGGGCCGGTGGGAAGCAGGGTGTCGCGAGCAGCACCCGGTCGCCGGGCCCGCAGGTGGCCTGGGCCAGCAGGAACATCGCCTCGATCCCGCCGACCGTGACCAGCACCTGGTCCGGCCGCACCCCGGCGTCGGCGGCGATCAGTTCGCGCAGTTTGGTGTCACCGCGTGAGGTGCCGTAGCCGAGCGGCAGGTCCGCGAGCGCGGCGGCCTCGGCGAGGGCACCGGTGGTCAACGGCGGACATGTGCTCTCGGCGAGGTCGTACCGCACCGGCACGTCGACCAGGGCGGTGATGGGGCTCGATGCGAAGACGGTCATGGTCTCCAGGGTCGGAGCGTCGGCGGCGCCGGGACAGAGCCAATTCGCTCGGACTGGTTCGACCGGCGCGGCCGTACCCGCGGTTGTCGGACCAGGTCGCGGCCGGGACGCGCGGGAGGCGCGCCGCGCGGCCGGGGCGGCACCCCTACGATGCGGGGCATGGAGAGCAACAGCGACTGCCTGTTCTGCCGGATCGTCGCCGGGGAGATCCCGGCGACCGTGGTCCGGGAGACCGAGACCACGCTGGCCTTCCGGGACATCGGGCCGCAGGCGCCGGTGCACGTGCTGGTGATCCCGAAGGAGCACTACGCGGACGTGGCGACGCTCGCCCAGGCCGACCCGGCGCTGGCCGGTGAGGTGCTCGGCACGGCGGCGGTGGTGGCGGAGAGCGAGGGCCTGCTCGCCGACGGCTTCCGGATGATCTTCAACACCGGCCCGTACGGCGGCCAGGAGGTCTTCCACGCGCACGCGCACGTGCTCGGCGGGGAGCCGCTGGGGCCGATGCGGTCGCGCTGAACCCCGACGTCACCGGAACCCGCCGACACCCAGTTCTTCGAGGTCGGGAGGGTGACCGGTACGATCAGTGATCTTGGCGTGAGGGGGCGGTGCGTGACCGGGATGACTCGGCGGTACGAGCGGATGGTCCGGCAGGCACAGGCGGAGTCCCGGATACCCGCGGTCTCCGCCGCGCTGCACCGGGCGGACCGGCCGCTCTGGACCTGCACGGTCGGCGCGACCGGCAACGACAGCCCGCTGAGCGCGCGGACCGCCTTCCGGATCGGCTCCGTCACCAAGACCTTCACCGCCGTCCTCGTCCTGCAGTGTCGCGACCACGGCCTGCTCGACCTCGACGACCCGATCTCGGCACACCTGGACGTCCCCGCCCACGGGGAACTCACCGTACGTCGGCTGCTGTCGCACACCTCCGGGGTGCAACGTGAGCCGTACGGCGACATCTGGGACACCCTGCACACCCCGGACGTGACGGAACTCCTCGCCGACCTGGCCCGGGCCGAGCGGGTCCTGCCGCCGGCCCGCCGCTTCCACTACTCCAACCTCGGCGTCGCCCTGCTCGGCCAGGCCGCCGCCCGGTTGCGGGGCGGCACCTGGGCCGAGGTCCTCGCCGACCGGATCCTGCGGCCACTCGGACTCGCCGACACCAGCCTCGCCCCGCCACCGGCCGCGGCGACCGGGTTCCTGGTCGACGCGTACTCCGACCACGCCCGGCCGGAGCCGAACACCGACCTCGGCGCGCTCGGGCCTGCGGCCCAGCTCTGGAGCACCGCCTCGGACATGGCGCGGTGGGCGGCGTTCCTGGCCGACCCGGCGACGGTCGACCCGGACGGCACGGTGCTGGGCCCGGGCACCCTCGACGAGATGCGCTGGCCGGCGACCACCACCGACGAGGCGGTCTGGTCCGCCGGTTTCGGGCTCGGCCTGATCCTGGTGCCGCAGAGCGCGCCGACCGGTTCGCGTTCGGCCGGCGGCGAGCGGATCAGCCACGTCGGGCACGACGGCGCGATGCCGGGCTTCCTGGCCAGCGTCTACGGCCGGCGCGGCGGTGCCGGCAGCCCGGCGGCGCTGGGCTGCGCGGTCTTCGGCTCCTCCGGCACCGGCACCGCGGTCAACGAACTCAGCCACCAGCTGCTCGCCGCCTCGGCCGAGGACGACCCGGCCGACATCGCGCCGTGGACCCCGGGCGAGCCGGCGCCGGAGGCGTACCGGGGGCTGCTCGGCCGCTGGTGGGGCGAGGGTTTCGAGTACGTCTTCAGCTGGCGGGACGGCACCCTGCGGGCCCGGGGCGCCGACGACCCGGCGGGCCGGCCGCCGGCGGTCTTCGAACCCCTCCCGGACCGCCCCGACGTGCTGCGGACGGTCTCCGGTCGGGAGGTCGGTGAACTCCTCCGCCTCACCCGCGACGACCAGGGGAATGTGATCCTGATGCACTGGGCGACCTACCGGTTCACCCGCCACCAGGAGACGTTCGACCGTTTCGACTTCCGCCAGGTGTAAGGAAGGGCCCCTTATTATCGTTTTCGGTGTAGGAAGGGCCCCCTGTTAACACCCGACACAGCTGACCGCCCCGGCGGAAATGGGCGGCGTGCCGGCGGTGTTGAACAGATACGATGACGGTAACGTCCGCACGCCGCGCCGCCTGGGCGCGGCATCGAGATCGAGAGCAGGTGGCACAGGGCCGCGGGCCCGACCCATGACCGGTACCCCACCCCCCGGGCAGCCCCGGGTGCAGACCAGGATCACGGTCCCTGACCCCAAGATCATGGTTAATCTGCTCGGCGCGGGCGACGAGATCCTGCGACTGATCGAGCGGTCGATCACCAGTGACGTGCATGTCCGGGGCAACGAGATCACCGTCACCGGTGCCCCCGGCGACAATGCCTTCGCGGAGCGCCTCTTCACCGAGCTGCTCGAGCTGATCGAGAAAGGCGAGACCCTGACCACCGACGCCGTGCGGCGTACCCTCGGCATGATCGAGCAGGGCGGCGCAGAGCGCCCGGCCGAGGTGCTGACGCTCAACATCCTGTCCCGGCGCGGACGGACCATCCGGCCCAAGACCCTCGGCCAGAAGCGGTACGTCGACGCGATCGACCAGAACACCATCATCTTCGGCATCGGCCCCGCCGGTACCGGCAAGACGTACCTCGCGATGGCGAAGGCCGTCCAGGCGCTGCAGGCCAAGCAGGTCAACCGGATCATCCTGACCCGCCCGGCGGTCGAGGCCGGCGAGCGGCTCGGCTTCCTGCCCGGCACCCTGTCCGAGAAGATCGACCCGTACCTGCGGCCGCTCTACGACGCGCTGCACGACATGCTCGACCCCGAGTCGATCCCGAAGCTGATGGCCGCCGGGACGATCGAGGTCGCGCCGCTGGCGTACATGCGGGGCAGGACGCTCAACGACGCGTTCATCATCCTCGACGAGGCGCAGAACACCACGCCCGAGCAGATGAAGATGTTCCTCACCCGACTGGGCTTCGGCTCCAAGATCGTGGTCACCGGTGACGTCACCCAGGTCGACCTGCCCGGCGGGACGACCAGCGGGCTGCGCGCCGTACGGGAGATCCTGGACGGCGTCGAGGACGTGCACTTCGCCCAGCTCTCCAGCTCCGACGTCGTACGGCACCGGCTGGTGAGTGAGATCGTGGACGCGTACGCCCGCTGGGACGCCGAGCGGGAGTCTCAGCAGGGCCAGGGCGTGCACGCCGTGCCGGGCCGTACCGCCCACGGCGGCCGGGCCGGCCGCCGCCGCTGACGCAGCAGAGGAAAGAACCAGTTGTCCATCGAGATCGCCAATGAGTCGGGTACGACCGTCGACACCGACGCGGTGCTCGCCGTCGCCCGGTACGCCCTCGACGAGATGGGGGTGAACTCCCTGGCCGAACTGTCGGTGCTGCTCGTCGACGTCGACTACATGACCGAACTCAACCACCGCTGGATGGGTGGGGACGGGCCCACCGACGTACTCGCCTTCCCCATGGACGAGGGCAGCGTCGACCACGGGCCGGGCGAGGTGAACGGCGGTGAGCCGGCGCTGCTCGGCGACATCGTGCTCTGCCCGGAGGTCGCCGCCAAGCAGGCCGCCACCGCCGGGCACTCGCCCGCCGACGAACTGCACCTGTTGACCGTGCACGGTGTGCTGCACCTGCTCGGCTACGACCACGCCGAGCCGGAGGAGGAGCGGGAGATGTTCGGACTGCAGGCCCGCCTCCTCGACGGCTGGCGCGCGACCCGGGCGCACTGATGCCCGGTCACTTAGCCACCCTGGCCGACGCGGTGGGCGTACCGTCCATCCCGCTGGCCGAGGCCGGTTCTGCCGCGGCCGGTCTGCCCGACCTCCAACTGATCTTCTTCGCCGCCGCCCTGGTGGTGCTCGCCGGGATCTTCGCGATGGCGGACGCGGCACTCGGCGCCGTCTCCCCGGCCCAGGCCGGTGAACTCGCCCGGGACGGCGTACGCGGGGCCCGTACCCTGCAGATCGTCGCCGCCGACGCGGCCCGGCACATCAACCTGCTGCTGTTGCTGCGTCTGCTCTGCGAGCTGACCGCGACCGTGCTGGTCGCGCTGGTCGCGGTCGACACCTTCGGTGCTGGCGTGACGGCCGCGCTGGTCACCGCCGGCGCGATGACCGTGGTCAGCTTCGTGGTGGTCGGTGTCGCGCCGCGCACCATCGGCAGGCAGCACGCGTACGCGGTCGGCCGGGCCACCGCGCCGGTGGTCCGCTGGCTGGGGCGGGTGCTGAACCCGCTCGCCTCGCTGCTGATCCTGATCGGCAACGCGGTGACCCCCGGCCGGGGGTTCCGGGAGGGTCCGTTCGCCACCCAGGTGGAACTGCGCGAACTGGTCGACCTGGCCGAGCAGCGTGGGGTGGTGGAGCACGGCGAACGACAGATGATCCACTCGGTCTTCGCGCTCGGCGACACCATCGTCCGCGAGGTGATGGTGCCGCGTACCGAGATGGTCTGGATCGAGACGAACAAGACGCTGTCCCAGGCGCTGGTGCTCTTCCTCCGGTCCGGGTTCTCCCGGATCCCGGTGATCGGCGACAGCGTTGACGACGTGCTCGGCGTGCTCTACCTCAAGGACGTGATCCGGCAGACCCAGGGCGGCGACCCGGACGGCGAGGAGCGGTCGGTGGCCGAGGTCATGCGCGCGGCGACCTTCGTACCCGAGTCGAAGCCGGTCGACGACCTGCTCTCCGAGATGCAGGCGGCCCGGACCCACATGGTGATCGTCGTCGACGAGTACGGCGGCACCGGGGGCCTGGTCACCATCGAGGACATCCTGGAGGAGATCGTCGGCGAGATCACCGACGAGTACGACGTCGAGCGGCCGCCGGTCGAGCGGCTCGACGACAACGAGGTCCGGGTCACCGCCCGACTGCCGGTCGAGACTCTCGGCGAGCTGTTCGACGTCGAACTGCCGGCCGACGAGGTGGAGACCGTCGGCGGACTCCTCGCCCAGGCGCTCGGCCGGGTGCCGATCCCCGGCGCCGAGGCGGAGGTGGGTGGACTCCGGCTGCTCGCCGAGGGCACCACCGGCCGGCGCAACCACATCGACTCCGTACTGGTCCGCCGGGTGACCGGGACCGACGACCGCGACCACGACCGCGCGCGGGACGGCGACCGGGAGCGGAATGGCGACCCGGACCACCCGACCCGTACCGACCCCGATTTCCGGGCCGCACAGCCGACCCGGGAGGAGCACTCCCGGTCTGAGGAGAGGCAACCCGCTGATGCCTGAGTCGTCCGCCGCCCCGACCGCCCCGGTGGCCGTCGAGCTGAGCGCCGAGGACAACAAACTGGTGATCCTGGCCAGGGGAGCCCGGGCCAGGATCGGTGCGGTCGAGGGTGCGGCCGTCCGCGACCAGGACGGGCGCACCTATGCCGCGGCCAGCGTGTCGCTGCCGTCGCTGACCATCACCGCGCTGCAGTTGGCGGTCGCCTCGGCGGTCGCCGCCGGTGCCACCCGGCTGGAGGCCGGCGCGGTGGTCACCGAGGCGTCGACGCTGGACGGGGCCGGCCACGCCGCCGTCCGTGACCTGGCGACCGACGCCCCCATCCACGTGGCGGCCCCGGACGGCACCGTGCTCGGCACGGTGGTCGAGTGACGGCGAACCGCCAGGCAGGCGACGACTACCGGGCAGGCTTCGCCTGTTTTGTCGGCCGTCCGAACGCCGGGAAGTCGACGCTGACCAACGCCATCGTCGGCCAGAAGATCGCCATCACCTCCAACAAGCCGCAGACCACCCGGCACGTGATCCGGGCCGTCCTGCACCGACCCGACTCGCAGTTGGTCCTGGTGGACACACCCGGCCTGCACCGTCCCCGTACGCTGCTCGGCGAGCGGCTCAACGACCTGGTCCGGCAGACCTGGAGCGAGGTCGACGTGATCGGTCTCTGCATCCCGGCCGACGAGCCGATCGGCCGTGGTGACCGGTTCATCACCGGCGAGCTCGCCGAACTCAAGGCCAAGGTGCTGGCGGTGGTGACCAAGACCGACCTGGTCGACCGGAAGCGGTTGGCCGAGCAGCTGCTCGCGGTCAGTGAGCTGGGGGAGTTCGCCGACGTGGTGCCGGTCAGCGCGGTCTCCGGCTACCAGGTCGAGACCCTGGTCGAGGTGATGACCGGCTATCTGCCGCCGTCGCCGCAGCTCTACCCGGACGACATGCTCACCGACGAGCCCGAACAGGTCCTGGTCGCCGAGCTGATCCGGGAAGCGGCGCTGGAGGGCGTCCGCGACGAGTTGCCACACTCGATCGCCGTGGTGGTCGAGGAGATGATCTCCGAGGGCCGGCTGATCAAGATCTACGCCGACGTGTACGTCGAGCGGAGCAGTCAGAAGGCCATCGTGATCGGTGCCCGGGGTTCCCGGCTCAAGGATGTCGGCACCCGGGCCCGGCAGCAGATCGAGGAGCTGCTCGGCAGTCGGATCTATCTCGACCTGCATGTGCGGGTGGCGAAGGACTGGCAGCGGGATCCGAAGCAGCTTCGTAAGCTCGGCTTCTGAGTCGTCCGACCGTCAGAATCTCCTTGTGGCCCACCGGGGTGGGGCCGTCGTCGGGGCGAAGGGTGGTTGACGTGCCGGAACGGGTGTTGGTCACGGGGTCGGGCGGCCGGATCGGCGGATATCTGCGGCCGCGGCTCGCCGCCGCGGACCGGATCCTGCGCCTGCTCGACGTCGTCGACCAGGAGCCGGCCGGTCCGGATGAGCGGGTGGAGCTGGTCCGGGCCGACCTGGCCGACCCGGCGGCGCTGGCGGCGGCCTGTGCCGGAGTGGACGCGGTGGTGCACCTCGCCGCGATCCCCACCGAGGACGCCTGGGACACGCTGCTGGCGGTGAACGTGATCGGCACCCGGAACGTGCTGGAGGCGGCCCGGGCGGCGGGGGTACGCCGGGTCGTGCTGGCCTCCTCGATCCACGCCGCGGGTTTCTACCGCCAGCCCGGCAGCAGCCCGGAACCGGCCGGGGTGCCGGCGCCGACCGGCCCAGACGGGGTGCCGTCCGGGGTGCCGCCCCGGCCGGACTCCTACTACGGCTGGACCAAGGCCGCGGTCGAGTCGCTCGGCAGCCTCTATGCGGACCGGTTCGGGATGACGGTCTTCGCACTGCGGATCGGTGCCTGCTTCCCGGAGCCGCCCGGACTACGTGGACTGGACGGCTGGCTCTCCCCGGACGACTGCGCCCGGCTGGTCGACGCCTGTCTGGGTACGGACGCGACCGGGTTCCGGGTGCTCTGGGGGGTCAGTCGGAACACCCGCCGGTGGTGGTCGCTGGCCGAGGGTCGCGAGATCGGGTACGAGCCGGTCGACGACGCCGAGCCGTACGCCGACCGGGCGCGGCCGCTGGCCGAGGAACTGGGCACGATCGGGCTGCTCGGGGCGCAGTTCAGCAGATATTCGCTCGGCGAGCGGCACTGAACCGCGTACCGTCCCGCCAGGGGCAGGGAGGAGCGTGCGGATGAGCAGGATCCTGTCGGTCAACCTCGCCGTACCGGAGCCGAACACCGCCAAGGCGGTCGGCGTCACCGGCATCAACAAGCGCCCGGTCGACGGGCCGGTGCCGGTCCGGGCGCCGGGCCCGAAGACCACCGGTCTCGGCAGCGGCCTGGTCGGGGACCAGATCTTCGACATGGCCCACCACGGCGGCGACGACCAGGCGGCGTACGCGTACGCCCGGGAGGACTACGACTGGTGGGAGGCGGAACTCGGCCGCGACCTGCCCGGCGGGATCTTCGGCGAGAACCTGACCACGACCGGGGTCGACGTGAACGGCGCGCTCATCGGCGAGCGGTGGCGGATCGGTGCCGAGCTGCTGCTGCAGGTGACGTTCGCCCGGATCCCGTGTGCCACGTTCCAGCTCAAGATGGCCGAACCGCAGTGGATCAAGCGGTTCACCCGGGAGGCCCGGCCCGGAGCGTACCTGCGGGTCGTGGAGCCGGGCGAGGTCCGGGCCGGTGACCAGGTGACCGTGGTGCACCGCCCCGACCACGGGGTGAGTGTCGCCGAGGGCTTCCGCGCCTGGACGCTCGAACCGGAACTGCTGCCCCGACTGCTGGAGGTGCCGGAGGCGCCGGAGGGTGTGCGGGAGAAGGTCCGGCAGCGGCTGGCCGGCTGACCACGCCCCGCCGGTCCGTCGGGCGGTCCGCTCAGCGCTGCTGAATGGTGATGTCGCCGCTGCCGGTGCTCGCGTCGAGCACCGCCGTCGCGTCCGGGGCGTTCGGCACCTCGCTGTGGGCGTTCCCCGAGCCGGTGGCGGTCCGGACCTGGTAGCCGCCAGCGGGTACGGACAGCGTGACCGACCCGCTCGACGCCCGGGCCTCGACCGAGGCGGCCGTCGACAGGGTCAGCGTGATGTTTCCGGAGCCCGTCTCCGCCTGCACCTTCCCGGCCCCCAGTTCGCGTCCCTCGATGTCGCCCGACGTGGCCCGCGCCGCCACGGCTCCCGGCAGCCGGGCGAGGGTGATGTCGCCGGACCCGGTCTCGGCCCGGACCGCCCCGGTCGCCCCGGAGACGGCCACGTCACCGGAGCCGACCGTGAAGTCGACCACCGCCACGTCGGTCAACGAGACGTCGCCGGAGCCGTTCTCGCCGCGTACCGCCACGCCGGCCGGGGCCAGGATGTCGTACGACACGCTGCAGGCGCGACCACACTCGATGTCGATGAACAGCGTGCTGCCCTCGATCCGGTAGGTGTGCTGCTCAGGGTTTCCGCTGCGGTACCGGATCACCCGTCGGACCTCGACGTCGGCGACCGGGCCGGTCCGGACCACCAGGTCACCGGAGCCCGGGGCGACCCGGATCTCGGTGATCTTGACACGTTCGGTGTCGCTGAACTCCAGCTGTCGCTCGGCGAGCGGCTCACATCCGACCAGACCTGCCAGCAGGACAATCGCGGCGGCGCCGGTGAGGGGCCGAAGAAGTCGCATGCCAGCAACCTATGTCCGGTCCGGCCTGGAAAACATCCGGGAAGCCCCACCATCCGGATCGGGGTAGCACCCTGATCCGGCCTCGGGGTGGGCCGACACCGGCCCGGATAACGCGACCGGGCCGTGACCGGCCGCGACGGTCGGGCCGGGCAGGGAACAGCCGGTCGGGCCGGGTAGCGAACAGCACCTCGGGCCGGGTAGGGAACAGTCGGTCGGGCGGGCAGGGAACAATGGTCGGATGCCCGGGTACCGCCGCCAGCTCTACCGCGACGACGCGGTGGTGCTCCGCGCGCAGAAGCTCGGCGAGTCGGACCGGATCATCACCCTGCTGACCCGCCGGCACGGCCGGCTCCGGGCGGTCGCCCGGGGCGTACGGCGGACCATGTCGCGGTTCGGCGCCAGGCTGGAGCCGTTCGGTCACGTCGACCTGCAGTTGGCCGGCGACCCGAAGGGCGAGCAGGGCAGTTCCCTGCACAGCATCAGCCAGGTCGAGGGCATCCAGCTGTACGGCAAGCGTCTTGTCGACGACTATCCGCGCTACACGGCGGCCAGCGCGATCGTGGAGACGGCCGAACGCCTCACCCCGGTGGAGCGGGAGCCGTCGTTGCGGCTGTTCCAGCTGACCCTGGGCGGCCTGCGGGCACTCGCCGACGGGGAGCACGCCAGCACCCTGGTGCTCGACGCGTACCTGTTGCGGGGGATGGCGCTGGCCGGTTGGGCACCGGCCCTGGTCGCCTGTGCCGTCTGCGGCACACCGGGGCGGCACGGCGCGTTCTCCGTACCGGCCGGGGGGTGTGTCTGCCCGGACTGCCGACCGCCCGGCGCCGCCCATCCGGCACCCGCCACGATCGAGCTGATGACCGCGCTCACGTCCGGCGACTGGCGGATCGCCGACGTCGCCGAGCCGGCGCACCGCCGGGAGTGCAGTGGTCTGGTGGCGGCGCACCTGCAGTGGCACCTGGAGCGGGGGTTACGCTCTTTGCCGCTGGTCGACAGAGGGTCGAGCGGTGCACGGGACGGAACGAAGGAAGCACAGTGAACCGAGCGATGAGCCGGGGATTACGTCGGCAACCCAGTCCACCGACTCCGCATCCGTCCGGTGCCCGCCCGCCCGCGCTGCCGTCCGAGGCGCTGCCCCGACACGTGGCCATCGTGATGGACGGCAACGGCCGGTGGGCCAAGGAGCGGGGTCTGCCCCGGACCAAGGGGCACGAGCAGGGTGAATACTCGCTCTTCGACACCATCGAGGGCGCCATCGAACTCGGCATCCCCTATCTGACGGCGTACGCGTTCTCCACGGAGAACTGGCGGCGCTCGCCAGAGGAGGTCCGCTTCCTGATGGGCTTCAACCGGGACGTCATCCGGCGTCGCCGGGACCAGTTGGTCGACCTCGGGGTACGGGTGGTCTGGTCCGGCCGGGCCGGTCGGCTCTGGAAGAGCGTGATCTCGGAGCTGCAGACGGCTGAGGAGATGTCCCAGGGCAACTCGACGCTGACCCTCCAGTTCTGCGTGAACTACGGCGGTCAGGCCGAGATCGCCGACGCCGCCGCCGCGATCGCCCGGGACGTCGCCGCCGGCCGGGTCGATCCGGGCAAGGTGAACGAGAAGATGATCGCCCGGTACCTCTACCACCCCGAGGTGCCGGAGGTCGACCTGTTCCTGCGTCCCTCGGGCGAGCAGCGGACCTCCAACTTCATGCTCTGGCAGAGCGCGTACGCCGAGCTGATCTTCCTCGACACGCTCTGGCCCGACTTCGACCGTCGGCACCTCTGGTACGCCTGCGAGTTGTACGCGCAGCGCGACCGTCGATTCGGTGGCGCGCTGCCGAACCCGGTCGCCCCGGAGCCGTCCCGGATCTGACCCGGTCGTCGGCGGACTGGAGACAGCCGGTCGGTTCGCGGAGAAAATATGCTGCGCCGGCCGGTCCGACCGGTTACTGTCGTGGCATGCGTAACTGACGCCCCTTCATCCAGCCGGACCCGCGCCTCCGCGCGTGGTCTGTGCGCTCCGGGCGTCCGCATTCCTGCCGTTTCGGCATCCTCTGGACACAGGACCTTCCCGGGGCCCCTTTCCCGTCGTTGCACCGCCGCAGGGTGGTCCTGACCAACGAGGAGGCGCCGTATGGCTGCCAAGCGAAAGACCAGGAGTGGGCGGAAATCCGCCGCCGGCAGCAAGCCGTCCGGCAGGGAACTGGCCGGCAAGGAACTGACCGGCTCCGACGAGGGCACGGTGACGGCCGACAGTCCGACCGTTGACGGGTCGGAGCTGCCGGCCGTGGCGAGGCCCACCGCCGGCCGGCCGGTCGCGCCGACCACCGGACCGGTTCCCCGCGGCGGCGCGGGCTTCTCCGGGGTCGGACGCGGCCAGGGGGCGGGTTCGGCCCGCCGCTACGCCTTCCGGCGTAGCTGACCCCGGACAGCACGGACCTGCCCGGGAGGCCGGCACCGGATCGGTGCCGGCCTCCCGGGTCAGCCAGGTCGGATGACGGTCCGGACCGGACGTCCGGTGTCTGGCACAGCCTGGGGATGATGTCCCACATGGACGAGATCCGTGATCTGGTGGCGGCGCATCTGCCCGGGTACGTGCCCCGGACGGTCGTCCTGCTGGGCGAGGGCGCCGACAACGTCGCGTACGAGGTCAACGACGAGTTGGTCGTGCGGCTCGTCAGGAGGGCCGAGGACGCCGCCGAGGTGGCGCGGGAGGCGCGGCTGTTGACCGCCGTCGCCGGGGTCTCCCCGCTGCCCGTACCGGTGCCGGCGTTCGCCGTCCCCGAGTTGGGCTGCCTGGCCTACGTGAAACTGCGTGGTCGTCCGCTGCTTGAGCTTTCGCCGTCGTGGCGCTCGGCGCATCGGGAGTCGGTCGGCGCCATGGTCGGAGAACTCCTCGCCGCGCTCCATACGACCGGCACCGAACGACTCGCGGCGGTGGCCGTGCCGGACGACTCACCGCCGGAAGAGTGGCTGGCGGAGGCGGGCGACCACTACGAGGCGGTGTCGGCGCGGGTGCCGGAGATCCACCGTGCCGCCATCGAGGCGTTCGTGGCCACCGCACCGCCGTCCGGCGGGTACCCCCTGGTCTTCTCCCACAACGACCTGGGCATCGAGCATCTGCTCGTCGATCCCGTGCACGGCACGGTGACCGGCGTCATCGACTGGGGCGACGCGGCGTTCGTCGACCCGGCCTACGACTTCGGTCTGCTCTACCGCGACCTCGGTCCGGTCGCGCTGGACGCGGCCCTGTGCCGCTACCATGCCGATGACGCGGCGCTACGGCAGCGCGCTGTCTTCTACGCCCGGTGTTCGGTTATCGAGGACCTCGCGTACGGGCTGGAGACCGACGACCTCCGCTACGTCGACAAGTCGCTGGCCGCGCTCGACTGGTTGTTCCGGTGAGCCGTGACGGCTCGCCGGCGGTCTGCCACGGGCTCAGCCGATCAGCGGCCGGTACGTGCCGAGTACCACGCTGGTCGCGAGGATGGCTGCGGCGAGTACCACCGCCCCGACGACCAGGACGGTGTCCGCCCCGGTGAAGTGTTGTCGCCGGGCCGACGTACGCGGGACGCCGGAGTCGAAGCCGCGGGCGTCCATCGCGGTGGCCAACCGGGTGCCCCGCCGGATCGCCCCGACCAGCAGCGTGAACGCCGTCGAGCCGAAGAGCCGCAGCCGGGCCAGCGGGTTGCGCCCGGCGTCCACGCCCCGGGCCCGCCGGGCCATGCTGATCATCCGCCATTCCATCCCGAGCAGCGGCACCAGCCGGAACGCGGCCAGGGCGCCGATCGCGAACCTCGGTGGGGCCTTGGCGTTCTGCACCAGCGCGTCGGCGAGATCGGTCGGGTCGGTGGTGGCGAAGACCAGTACCCCGGGCAGCGCGACCGCGATCACCCGCAGCGCCAGCCCCAGGCCGGTACCGAGCACCCCGGTGGTGACCAGCAGCGGACCGGCGGAGACGAGGACGTCACCGGTCCGCTCGGCGGCGAAGAGCAGCATCGTGACCAGGACGCCGAGCGCGCTGAACAGCAGTGGCCAGGCACGTCGGGCAAGCAGTCGGTAGGAGACGCCGAACAGCGGCGCGGCCAGCAGTTCCACCGCGATGGCCAGGGACGGGACGAGCGGGTCGAGGGTGGCGAGCAGCGGCACCGAGAAGAGCAGCGCGGCGGCGAGCTTCGCCACCGGGTTACGTCGGGCCAGCGGCGCGGCGGGCGCGGTGACCATCGGGTACGGGATCATCCCGACACCGGCCGCGGATCGTCCGTCGGCACCGTCGGTGCCGGATCGCCGTCCCTGCGCACCGTCGGCGCGGCGGTTGGCGCCGCATCAGCACCGAGCCGCCACGTCCGGTCGGCCAGGGCGGTGACAAAGTCCGCGTCGTGGGTGACCGCGACGACGCCGTGCCCGGTGTCGCGCAGCCCGGCGAGCAGCTCGACCAGCTCCAGCCAGGTCCGCCGGTCCTGGCCGAACGTCGGCTCGTCCAGGATCAGCAGCCGGGGCGCGGTGGCCAGCGCGGTCGCCACGCTGAGCCGCCGCGCCTGCCCACCGGAGAGGGTGTACGGGTTGGCGGCGGCCAACTGGTCCAGCCGGAGCCGGGAGAGCAACTCGTCCACGGTGGACGACACCTCGGCCTCGGAACGGCCGGCCCGACGTGGGCCGAGCGCCAGTTCCGCCCGTACCGTGCCGGTGACGAACTGGTGCTCCGGATCCTGGAAGACCGAACCGATCCGTTGCGCCAGCACCGGTGCCCGCCAGCGGTGCGGTGGGCTGTCCGCGTACCGGCCGGCGAGTGCCGGGGTCGCCCGGAGGGTGCCGGTGCCGGGCTTGAGCAGACCGCCGAGGAGCAGGGCGAGGGTCGACTTGCCGGCGCCGTTCGGTCCGAGCACGGCGAGCGCCTCGCCGGCGCGTACGGTCAGGTCGGCCGGGGCCAGCCGCGGTGGCAGGCCGAGCCGCTCGGCGGTGAGCAGCACCTCCCCGGCCGGGGAGGTGGACCGGCGGGGCGCCGGCGGCGGACCGGGCACCCAGACCCCGGCGGCGGCCAGCTCGGCCCCGTGCGTCGCGAACACCTCGGCCGGCGGCCCGTCGGCCCGGACCCCGCCACCCGGTTCCAGCACGACGACCCGGTCGACCAGCGGCAGCGCCTCCGCCACCCGGTGCTCGACCAGGATCAGCGTGGTGTCGGCGTCCAGTGCGGCGCCGATCGCGCCTCGGACCAGGGCGGCGCCCGCCGGATCCAGGTTGGCGGTCGGCTCGTCGAGCAGCAGCAGTCCCGGGCGCAGGGCGAGCACCCCGGCCAGGGCGAGCCGTTGCTGCTCACCGCCGGAGAGTGCGCTGGTGGACCGGTCCGGCCGGTACGGGAAGCCGACCCGGTCCAGGGCC
The DNA here is from genome assembly GCF_036422035.1 of Plantactinospora sonchi. Classification (NCBI taxonomy): domain Bacteria; kingdom Bacillati; phylum Actinomycetota; class Actinomycetes; order Micromonosporales; family Micromonosporaceae; genus Plantactinospora; species Plantactinospora sonchi. The sequence continues at coordinate 38,824 of NZ_JAZGQK010000037.1, read as the reverse complement.
TCGGCGACCCGGGGCCAGATCTCCGCCGCCGGAACTCCCCGGTTCTCCAGGCCGAACGCCACGTCGTCACCGGCCCGGGCCATCACCAGTTGGGTCTGCGGGTCCTGGAAGACGACGCCGACCCGCTCCCGGGCCTTGCGCGGGTCCAGCCCGTCGATCTCGACGCTGCCGGCCTGCTCACCGGAGTCCTCGGCGAGCAGGCCGGCGAGTGCCGCCAGCAGGGTGCTCTTGCCGGCCCCGGAGGCCCCGAGCAGCAGGACCCGCTCACCGTGCTCGATCCGCAGGTCGACGTCACGGACCGCCCAGGCCCGGCGTCCGGCGTGCCGCCAGCCGAAGCCGCGCAGCTCGACCGCGCTCACCGTGACACCGTCCGCTCCGTCATCGGGTGGCCCTGCTCAGACCGGGGCCCGGTCCCGGCCGGCCGGGAAACGGTCCAGTACGCCGGTCTGGGCCAACGCCCGGGTCAGCGCCCAGCCGCCGACGCCGGCGATGATCGCCGAGCTGACCACGGTGATGACAAAGACCGGCAGCCGGAACGAGGCGAAGTCGCTCTCCGAGTAGTAGCGGATCTGGTCGAAGATCGCGGCGGCGAGCCCGGCCAGGGCGCCGGAGAGCACCGCGACCGGCAGCCGGAACAGGCGGTAGCCGAAGGCCAGGAAGGCCAGTTCGGCGCCGACACCCTGGAAGAGGCCCTGGAGGACGGCCATCGTGCCCCACTGGCTGCCGAGCATCACCGAGACGAACGCGGCGAGGAACTCGCAGTACAGAGCCGCGCCCGGCTTGCGGATCACCAGGCCGCCGAGCACCCCCGGCACCAGCCAGACGCCGTAGATGACCGCCTGGGCCGGCGGAAAGAAGGTGAAGGCGCCCTCGGTGGCGCCCCAGACCAGGTTCCAGGCCCAGAAGATGACGCCGAAGGCGACCGCGATGACCGAGGCGACGACGATGTCGACGGTCCGCCATCCGGTGCTGCCGGACTCTTTCATGGGTGATGCCTCCCAGTCGCTTGGCGATCCAGGGGCGGAACGCACGCCACGGTCCGGGTGGGCCCGGACCGTGGCGTGGCTGGAGACTCGACCGAACTCCCTGCGCTGGCATTACCCAGATCAGGTTCGAGGGTCTGCGGGCGTGTCTGCCCGCACTCTCAGCGCTGCGCGCTCCCCTGTCGGATGTGCAGTTGTTTCGCGAACGCTAGCACCGGATCCGTCCGCGCCGATAGCCACGACTAGGGTCGGGTCATGCGGATCACCGTCCGGGACCTGACCTTCGACCTGCACACCGGTGGCCCGGCGGACGGCGAGCCCGTCCTGCTGCTGCACGGTTTCCCCCAGCGTGGCGCGCAATGGGACGACCTGCTGCCGGCCCTGCACGCGGCGGGGCTGCGCAGCCTCGTCCTGGACCAGCGGGGCTACTCGCCGCAGGCGCGGCCGACCGAGGTCGCGGCGTACCAGCTGACCGAACTGGTCGCCGACGCGGTGGCGGTGCTCGACGCGCTCGACCTGCCCGCGGCGCACGTGGTGGGGCACGACTGGGGTGCGGCGGTCGCCTGGCGGCTCGCCGCCGACCACCAGGACCGGGTCCGTACCCTGACCGCGGTCTCCGTACCGCATCCGACCGCCTTCGCACGGGCGATCGCGGAGGACCCGGACCAGCGGTCCCGCTCGGCGTACATGCAGCTCTTCCGGGAGACCGGCAAGGCCGAGCACGTCCTGCTCGCCGACGGGGCGGCGGTGCTGCGTCGGGTGCTCAGCGGCCTGCCCGAGGACCGGATCGACCGGTACGTCGCGCCGCTGCGCGAGCCCGGTGCGCTGACCGCCGCGTTGAACTGGTACCGGGCGATGTCGACGGAGGGCCTGGCCAAGACCGGGCCGGTGGTGGTGCCGACCACGTTCGTCTGGGGCGACGCCGACGTGGCGGTGGGTCCGGTCGCGGCCCGGAACTGCGCCGACCACGTCACCGGCGACTACCGCTTCGTACCGCTGGCCGGGATCGGGCACTGGGTACCGGAGGAGGCGACGGAGGCGCTCGCCGACGCCGTACTGTCCCGGATACTCGGCACACGGTGAGCCCTCGGGGGCCGGGCATGGCATCGTCGACACGGACCGCATGATCGACAGTGGGGCGAAGGGACGTGGACAGGTGACACTGAGCGCGGAGGGCTACCTGGAGGTCGTGACCGGGCTGATGACCCGGGTGGCGGCGGGGCAGCGGGACAACGTACGCCGGGCGGCCGACCTGGTCACCACGGCGCTCCGGGCCGGCGGCGTGGTGCACGCGTTCGGCACCGGCCACTCGGAGGCGCTCTCGATGGAGATCGCCGGCCGGGCCGGTGGACTGGTCCCGACGAACCGGATCGCCCTGCGTGACCTGGTGCTGTACGGCGGTGCGCCGGCGGACATCCTCGGCCCGACCCTCGAACGTGACCCCACGGTGGCCCGTCGGCTGCTGGAACTGGCTCCGGTCCAGCCGCCGGACATCTTCGTGATCGCCTCCAACTCGGGCGTGAACGGCACGATCGTCGAGTTCGCCGCCCTGGTGAAGGAGCGTGGACACGCGCTGATCGCGATCACCTCGGCGGAGCACTCGGCCGGCGTACCGTCCCGGCATCCCTCCGGGCGCAGGCTCGGTGACCTGGCCGACGTGGTGCTGGACAACGGTGCCCCGTACGGCGACGCGACGTTGCCGCTGCCCGGTGGCGGCGCGGTCGGCGCCGTCTCGTCGATCACCGCCGCGCTGCTCGCCCAGCAGATCACCGTCGAGGTGGTGGCCCGGCTGATCGAGGCGGGGGAGACACCACCGGTCTACCTGTCGGCCAACATCCCTACCGGCGACGAGCACAACAAGGTGCTGGAGGCCCGGTACGCGGGCCGGATCCGGCGCGGCTCCTGACCGGTGGAGCCCGAGGTCGGGGACGGGGTGGGGCCCGAACCCGAGGTAGCGAACCCGTCTGTCGTGATCCGGCCGGCGGCCGTCGGCCGGATCGGGCGCGGCAGGGGCGCCACCTGAACCGGAATCGATGGCGACGTCGGGACGTCCGGGCCGAAGCATGACGAACCGGACTCGCGTTTCGGGTACGTCGATGCGGGGCACACTGCTCCGCACTCGATTCCGACGAACGGGTGTGGCGGTGGCAGCGGAGGTGGCTGGGTGAGTGTCGAGACCGAGAAGCAGCGCTGGCAGCGCAACTTCACCGACCTGCTCCAGGAGCTGCGGGTGGCGCAGACCGGTGTCCAGATCCTTTTCGCGTTTCTGCTCACCCTGCCGTTCAGCAACGGTTTTCCCCGGGCCACCGAGTTCCAGAAGGACACGTACATCGTCGCGTTGATCGCCGCGGCCGCCGCGACCGCGTTGATCATCTCTCCGGTCGCGTTCCACCGGGCGCTTTTCCGGCAGGGGCGCAAGCCGGAGCTGGTCCGGTTCGCCCATGCCGTGGCAACCGGTGGTCTGGCCTTCATGTTGATCGCGATGGTCAGCTCGGTGCTGCTGATCACGGACTTCGTCCTGCCCCGAGGGGTGGCGCTGGTGCTCAGTGGGCTGACCGGCGCATGGTTCCTGACCTTCTGGGTCGGGCTGCCGTGGCTGCGTCGGAACTGGGGTGAGCCCGACGACGAGGAGGGCGAGGGCGAGTTTCCCGACCGGGACGAGGTGGTCGGGGCCTGAGAACGGCTCGCGGCGCCCCGTGGTCCACCCCGCCCGTCGGCGCGTCGCGACCGGTTCCGCCCGCCAATCGACCGTGGACGAGACTGCCAACACTCCGAAGTATTGAAGTACTACGCTCCGCGATCCATACTGGACAGTATCCAACCTCGTATGATCTGGTTCTCTCCATTGACCGATCATCCGAGGTATCGCAGGTGGGCGTCGTCTATTCGATCATCGTCATCCTGAGCTCCGCGCGTCGCCGCCGACATCACCGTCATTGACGGAGAGTTATACGGGGAACGACACCTACGGAGACGAGAGACGAGAATGGATCACCTGCAGGGGGGGTTGCACGCCGGGGACCCGGTGGCAGCTGTGGCGGGGCCGTTCGGGGGAGCGGGACGCGGACCAGGAGGGGGCGGGACGGCGTGAGGGGGCACGGCAAGGCGGCAGTACGGGTGGAGTCCGGCACTCGGTTGGGGGACCGGGAACAGACCGACCTGGACGTCGGTTTCGAGGAGTTCTGCCAGCAGAACTTCGTGCTGGTGGAGCGTTTCCTGCTGTATCAGTGTCCGGACCCGGGTGTGGTCGAGGACGCCGTACTGGAGGCGTTTGTCGCCGCCCGCGCCGAGTGGGACCAGATCCGTGGCTACCGGAAGCCGTTGGCCTGGGTGGTGCAGACCGCCCGGCACAGGTTGTCGATCGTCCGGCGGCGCGCGGCGGCGGAGCAGGGTGGACCGGATGTCCTGTCGGCCGGGCCACCGGACGAACCGCTGGCCGGCTCGGCCGCCGTGGCCCGCGAACTGCTCCAGGGTTGGCTGCGACAACTGCCACCACGTCAGGCGGAGGTCCTCGCGCTGGCTCTCGACGGATGGTCCGATCAGGAGATCGCCCGGGTGCTCGGTGTCGCGTACCGCACCGCGCGCAGCTACCGGCGACAGGCGCGGCGCCGGCTCCGTGAGGTCGCCGAGCGGGCGGACCTTCCCGAGGGCGAGGCGCGGGGAGGGCGATGAACCTGGACGAGGTTCTCGCCCTGGCCGGTGCGGGCGGTCTGAGTGAACTGGAACGGGCCCGGGCCCGCCGGGCGACCCGGCGGATCCAGCAGGAGTACCAGCGCGCCGAGTCCGCAGGCGTCGACCCGATCAGCGACGTCGACGTACGCGACCCGCTGGCCGACGACGTCGACGAGGCGGCCCGGATCATCCGGGCCGCCCAACTGGCCAAACTGGGCAGCCTGTGGTGGAACCGGAAGGACGGCGGACTGCGCTGGTCGGACGAGATGTCGTTGGTCTTCGGCTATCCACCCGGCACGGTCCGACCGTCGGTGGAGCTGCTCTCCCGGCTGATCCATCCGGACGACGTCGCGGAGGTCCGCCGGACCGTCGAATCCGCCTGGCAGGCGGAGACGGTCCGCGAGACGAGCTTCCGGGTGGTCCGCCCGGACAAGATCGTCCGGTACGTCTCCGCGCTGGTCGAGATCGTGGTCGACGCGCGGAACCGCCCGTGCGGCATCGTCGCCACCGGTCAGGATGTCACCGAGGCGGAACTGGACCGACAGGAGCGGGCCCGGCTGGCCCGGCGCCGGGAGACGGTCCGGACCGAGCTGGCCGGACGGGACCCGGGCGCGGATCCGCTCAGCCGGCCGAGGTTCATCAACGAGATCAACGCCGCCCAGCGGGCCGGGCCGGGCGTGCTGCTGGTGGTGGCCGTCGCGCCGGTCGTCCCGATCCCGTCCGGAGCCGGCCCGAGGGGTACCGACCCGACCGGTGTCCACCCCGGACATCCGGACGTGGCCGGTGGTGACGACCACGACCGGCTGGACGTCGCCGTCGGTGCCGTCGTCCGACGGGCGGTACGGCGTGCCGACGTCTACGGCCGTACCGCGCCCGGCGAGTTCGGTGTGCTGATGCACCGGACCACCCTCGGGGCGGCCCGGGCGGTCGCGGAGGCGGTGGTCGCCGGGATCCGGAACCAGTCCTTCCTGCTCGGCCGGAGCCGGCTGCGGCTCAACGCCTGGGCCGGTCTGATCCGTTATCCGGGCCGGCACGGGAGTCGGGCCCTCGACGTGCTGCTCGACGCCGAGGCGGCGTGGCGACTGGCCCGGGTGGCCGGGGTCGACTGCGTGGCACCCGAGCAGGCGGCGGACGGGTCGGATCAACGGCGGGGTACGCGGGGCTCGACCCCGGTGACCCCGCCCGCGCACCGGTTCACCCTGCACACCCAGCCGATCCTCGACCTGCGGCTGAACCAGATCACCCGGCAGGAGATCCTGCTCCGGCTGGCCGACGAGGGCGTCGATCCGTACCCGGTGGCCGGTCCGCACGGGGCGGCGGGACCGGCCGGCGAGGTCGTGCCACTCGACCGTTGGGTGGTCGACCACGCCCTCGAACTGGTCGCCCGGGGCGCCGGTACCTCGCACTACCAGGTGAGTCTCTCCGACCGGTCGCCCGGCGACCCGGAGCTGCTGGAGCACCTGCAGCAGCGGTTGAGGCGGTACGACGTCGACCCTGGCCAGCTCACCTTCGCGATCAGCGAGGCGGCGCTGACCGGCGATCCGACCAGGGCGGTGGACTTCACACACGGCCTCCGGCAGCTCGGTTGTCAACTCGCCCTCGACGACTTCGATCCCGGGCACGCGGCCGCCGACTCGCTCACCTGCCTTCCGGTGGACCTGGTCCGGATCGACGGCGAGCTGACCTCCGGGCTCCGCACCTCCCGCCCGCACCAGCGGGCCGTACGGTCGGTCGTCGAGACCTGCCGCGAGCTGGGCATCCGGACGGCGGCGCAACACGTCCGGGACCACGCCACCCGGGACCTGCTCCGCGAGTACGGGGTCGATTTCGCCCAGGGCTACCTGGTCGGCCGTCCCAAGGCGGTCACCGGCCCGCACCGGACCCTGTCGACGGCCGGCGGGTCCGTCCCGTCCGATCCGGCGCTGCGGCCATCGGCCGCCCCGGGGTGACCCCGGGAATCTCGACGAGTGTGCCACGTCATGCAACGTCGTGAGCCCCCGTCACCGTAGTAGGGGTGTGACGGATCAGCGGGCGTGGCGGCGCGGGCAGGCGACAGAGCCGGGCGCGGCGGCGTTGCGGTCCGTCCGCACCGCGCTGCTGCCCGTTCTCCTCAGCCTCGCCACCCTGGTCACGGGCTGTGACGGAGCCGGAGCGCCGGAGCCCGCGAAGCGGGGTGCGACCGCCGGAACCGTCGGTGTTCCGGTCACCGAGGCTCCGGTGGGTGGCCCGGTCACCGGCTCGACGACCGGGGCCCCGGCCACCACCGACGGTCCGTCCCGAGATGTCCTCGTGGCGGCCCTGTTGGGGCCCGCTGAGCTGGGTGCGGGGTGGCGGGAGGGCGGTTCGCCAGCGGAGGCGCCACCCTGGCCGTGGCTGCAGACCGACTGTCCGGCGTACCGGGACGGGGACTATCCCGCCCAGCGGCATCGCCGCGACGCGGTACAGCGTCGCTACCAGCACGAGTCGTCACAGCAGGCGGCGATGCACGTCGTCGAGGCGTACCAGGCCGGTTGGGCGGTGCGCGCGCTGGACGACGTACGCCGGGTTGTCCGGATCTGTTCCCGGTACGCGGCCTGGGGCGGAACGATCTCGTTCACCGTTCTGCACAGTCGACTCCGGGCCGAGGAGGGTGTGCTGGTGCTGGGCCGGATCGAGGCTCCCGGGGCACCCGAGCGGTTCACCCTCTTTCTGACCGTACGCCGGGGTGATTTACTCTCGACGCTGAACGTGCCGGGTCCGATGGACGAGTGGCGAGCGTACGAGACGGCGGAGAAGTTGGTGGATCTTCTTGGCTAGCCGATCGCGGCGGCGGGGTGTGGGTCGTCGGGAGATTCTTCTCTCCGGTGCCACCGCGCTGCTCGGAGTGGGTGTTGTCGGCAGTGGGATCACCCGGTGGTGGGAGGACGGTGCCAGCGGGACGTCAGCGGCCCTGGTCCCGCCGCCGACTCCGCCCACCCCGACCCCGGACTACCAGGGCATCGCCCGATCCAAGATCGAGAAGTACCTGCGGGACGCGGGTGACCGGGTCACCGTCGCGGTACGCGACCAGGTGACCGGTCTGGAGCTCACCGTCGGCAAGCGGCGTTTCCAGACCGCCAGCATCGTCAAGGTCGACATCCTCGCCGCGTTGCTGCTGCACCGCCAGGAGCAGGGCAAGTCCCTCACCTCGTACGAGCGGAACCTCGCCCGTCCCATGATCGTGCTCAGCGACAACAACGCCACGACCAGCCTGTACCAGACCATCGGCTACCGGGCCGGCCTCACCGAGGCGAACAAGACCCTCGGGTTGAAGGAGACGAAGCCGAACGCGAGCTGGGGGATGACCACCACCACGGCCGCCGACCAGCTCCGGCTGCTGAAGACGATCACCGATCCGGACGGTCCGCTGACCGAGGCGAGCCGGAAATACCTGCTCGGCCTGATGGGCGACGTCGACGAGGCCCAGGACTGGGGCATCACCGCAGCGGCCGGCGAGGACGCCACCGCGAGTTATGTCAAGAACGGCTGGGACACCATCGACATCGACAACGGGCTCTGGCAGGTGAACAGCATCGGACGGATCATCGAACCGGACCGGGACTGGCTGATCGCCGTACTCTCCGACCACCACGCCAGCCAGGAGAAGGGCATCAAACTGGTGGAGCGGGTGGCGAAGTACACCCTGAACCAGTTGCGGCCCATCCCGGCGCCGGAGGATCAGACCCACTGAGCGGTCCGGTCTCGTACCGGTGGAGCCTGCGGCGTCGCGGAGGCCCGGGCGGCCGGTGACCCTCGGTCAGGGCGGGCCGGGCCGGTGACGGCGCAGCTCAGGACTGGTGGCAGGCTGCTGGTCATGATGGGATCGGATCCGAAGGCGGACCTGCACCGCTACCTCCAGTCGGCCCGCGACGCGCTGCTGTGGAAGCTCGACGGCCTCGCCGAGTACGACATCCGTCGCCCGCTGACCCCGACCGGCACCAATCTGCTGGGGCTGGTCAAGCACGCGGCCACGGTCGAGGCGGGGTACTTCGGCGACTGTTTCGGTCGTCCGTTCGGTGAACCGTTGCCGTGGCTGACCGACCACACCGAGCCGAACGGTGACATGTGGGCCACCGCCGACGAGCCGCGGGAGTGGATCGTCGGGCTCTACCGGCGGGTGTGGGCGCACTCCGACACGACGGTCGACACCCTGGGCCTGGACGCGGTCGGTCGGGTGGCCTGGTGGCCGAAGGACCGCAACGAGGTGACGCTGCACCGGGTCCTGGTGCACGTGATCGCCGAGACCCACCGGCACGCCGGGCACGCGGACATCGTCCGTGAGCTGATCGACGGGGAGGCGGGGATGCAGCAGGGGAACAGCAACCTGCCCTCGGTCGGCCAGGCCTGGTGGGTGGAGTACCACAGGCGGGTGCAGTACGCGGCGGAGCAGGCCCGGGACGCTGGCCCCGCCGGCCGTCCACGGTAGAGGACAAGATCGCCGCAGGCTGGCATAACTCTTGCTACCGCTGGGTAACAAATGGGAGTAGCTTTGTCCTTACTGGTTGTAGGCGTTAACAGGGGGCCCCTCCTCGACAAAAACCGATAACAGGGGCCCTTCCTCACACGTCAGGGGGTTGCCGTGACCACGACTCAGCACAACACGTCGGCGGCGGGTGAATCCGACGGCGTCGGGTCACCGCCCGGCGGAGCCGGTTCGCTCGCTGACGGGGTCGGTCCGATGCCCAAGGAGGTCGGCTCGTCACCCCAGGAGGGCGGCCAGGTCTCCGAGCGCGAGGCCCGACAGGTCGCCGAGGCGGCCCGGGAGTCGGAGTGGCGCAAGCCGAGCTTCGGCAAGGAACTGTTCCTCGGCCGGTTCCGGCTCGACCTGATCGAGCCCTGGCCCCGACCCGACCCGGAGCGGACGGCGAAGGCCGAGGAGTTCCTCGGCCGGCTCGACGCGTACTGCCGCTCCGAGGTGGACGGTGCGGCCATCGAGCGGGACGCCCGGATCCCCGACGAGGTGTTCCAGGGACTGGCCCGGCTCGGCGCCTTCGGCATGAAGATCGACGAGAGGTACGGCGGCCTCGGGCTGTCGAACCTGCACTACTGCCGGGCGTTGATGCTGGCCGGTTCGGTGAGCCCGGCGATCGGCGCGCTGCTCTCCGCGCACCAGTCGATCGGGGTGCCGCAGCCGCTGAAGATGTTCGGCAACGAGGAGCAGAAGCAGCGCTTCCTGCCCCGGCTCGCCGCCGGCGAGGTGTCGGCGTTCCTGCTCACCGAACCCGACGTCGGCTCCGACCCGGCCCGGCTCGGCAGTACGGCCGAGCCGACCGAGGACGGCACCGGCTACCGGCTCAACGGCGTCAAGCTCTGGGCCACCAACGGTACGGTGGCGAACCTGCTGGTCGTGATGGCCCGGGTGCCGAAGACGGCGGACCGGCGTGGCGGGATCACCGCGTTTGTCGTCGAGGCCGACACGCCGGGGATCACCGTCGAGCGGCGCAACGCCTTCCTCGGACTGCGCGGGCTGGAGAACAGCGTCACCCGCTTCGACGACGTGTTCGTACCCGTCGAGAACGTCATCGGCGGCGAGGGGCGGGGTCTGCGGATCGCGTTGAGCACGCTGAACACCGGGCGTCTCTCGCTGCCCGCGATGTGTGTCGGTGCCGGCAAGTGGGCGCTGAACGTGGCCCGGGAATGGGCCGCCGAACGGGTCCAGTGGGGCCGGCCGGTCGGCGAACACGAGGCGGTGGCCGGCAAACTCGCGTTCATGGCCGCGACGACGTACGGCATGGAGACCATGCTCGACCTCTGCTGCCTGCTCGCCGACGACGACACCAACGACATCCGGATCGAGGCGGCGCTGGTCAAGCTCTACGCCAGCGAGATGGCCTGGCGGATCGCGGACGACCTGGTCCAGATCCGGGGCGGACGCGGTTACGAGACCGCCGACTCGCTGGCCGCCCGTGGCGAACGTCCGGTCGCGGTCGAGCAGTTGCTGCGTGACCTGCGGATCAACCGGATCTTCGAGGGCTCCACCGAGATCATGCACCTGCTGATCGCCCGGGAGGCGGTCGACGCGCACCTCTCGGTGGCCGGCGACATCATCGACCCTGACGCCGAACTGGGCCGCAAGGTCCGGGCCGGGGCGAAGGCCGGCGCCTTCTACGCGAAGTGGCTACCGACCCTCGCGGTCGGTCGCGGCCAGAACCCCACCGGGTACGCCGGGTACGGCGTGCTCGCCGGCCACCTGCGGCAGGTCGAGCGGGCCTCTCGCAAACTGGCCCGGTCCACCTTCTACGCGATGTCCCGCTGGCAGGGAAAGATGGAACGCAAGCAGGCGTTCCTGGGCCGGATCGTCGACATCGGTGCCGAGCTGTTCGCGATGTCGGCGGTCTGCGTACGGGCACACGCCGAGCGTGACGTCCGGCCGGAGGGCGTCGAGCTGGCCGACCTGTTCTGCCGGCAGGCCGAGGTACGGGTCGCGGCCCTGTTCCGGGCCCTGTGGGAGAACACCGATCCGGTCGACGGTACGGCGGCGAAGCGCATCCTCGCCGGCCGGTACGCCTTCCTGGAGGACGGGATCGTCACCCCGTCCGGTGACCAGCCCTGGGTGACCACCTGGCAGCCCGGCCCGTCGGAGACCGAGGACGTCCGCCGCCGGATTCCGCCCGCCGAGCCGGCGGCCGGTTCCGCCTGACCCGCCGGGTACCGGGCAGGGGCCGACCTCCGCTTCGCCGGAAGTCGGCCCCTGCGGTCAGTCCCGTCGCCGGAGGAGGGCGACGGAGACGGTTGCCGCGAGGACGCCGGCCGCCGCCCCTATCATCGCGCTTCCGACGCCGACACCGAGGTCGACCGTGGTCACCAGCACGAACCAGGCGACCAGGAGCAGGAGTCCGATCACCAGGGTCACGACCACCGGTGACCGCCGTTGCCGTTGTTCCCTCATCCGCACCGTCCCTTCTCCCACGGTGCTCGATACGTTTCCAGGACCAGGCCGAGCGAATCCCCTCCGGAGACGCGACCTCGTTCTCCGAGTGCTGGTCGTGGTCCGGTCTTCCCGGTGTCGGCCGTGGCGGCGCCGCGACACCGGCCGTCCGCCGGACGGACGGGCCGGCTGGCCCGGCGCCGGTCCGTCACCAGAGCCAGAAGTCCTTCGGGGCGGTGAGCGGGGCCAGGGTCTCCCACAGTTCCTCGGGGATGTCCCAGGTGGCGAGTCGGGCGGTCTCGGCGATCCGCTCCGGGCGGGAGACGCCGACGATGGTGGAGGTGATCCGCGGGTCGCGGAGCGAGAACTGCAGCGCCGCCGCGGCCAGCGGTACGCCGTGCAGTGCACACGCCTCCTCCATCGCCCGGATCCGGCGCAGCACCTCCGGGTCGGCCTGCCGGTAGGCGTACTTGGTGAAGTGGGCCGGGCCCTTGGCCAGGATGCCGCTGCCGAAGGGCGCTCCGTTGACCACGCCGACGCCGAGCGACACCGCCTCGTCGAGCAGGTCGCAGGCCGAGCGGTCCACCAGGGTCCACCGGTTGTGCGTGATCAGCGCGGAGAAGTGTCCGGTGCGTAGGTACTCCGCCATCAGCGCCACCGGCCCGCCGGCCACCCCGAGCTGCCCGACGATTCCCTCGCGTTGCAGCTCCAGCAGTGTCTCCACCGGTCCGCCCGGCGCCATTCCCGCCGCGAAGCTGATGTTCTCGGGGTCGTGCAGGTAGACCAGCGGCAGGTGGTCCAGGCCGAGTCGTGCCAGGCTCTCCTCGGCGGAGCGGCGTACCTGGTCGCCGGAGAAGTCGCCGGTGGCGAAGTTCCGGTCGACCTTGGTCGCCAGGACAAAACCCTCCGGCACGCCACCGATCCGGGCCAGCGCGGCGCCGATCCGTCGTTCACTCTCCCCGTCGCTGTAGCCGGCGGCGGTGTCGAGGAAGTTGAACGGTCCGGTGAGCGCGGCGAGCGCGGTCTCGGTGCCGCGTTCGGCGCTGACGTCGTACCCGAAGAGGTCGGGCATGCTGCCCAGCGGACCGCCGCCGACGCAGATCGGGGTCACCGGCAGTCCGGTGGAGCCGAGCGGTCGACGGAGGAATTCCTCGGTCGGATGGCCGTCCCGGGTCGCCGGTTGTCCCGGGCCGCCGGTCTGTCGATCACGGTTCGTTTCGGTCACGGGCTGATTCTGCCGCCAGCGGCGGGAAGGCCCGGCGGCGGTCGGACCGTACCGGCCCAGGTCGGTGGCGGATGCGGTGGATCGCCCGGCGGCCCGGCCGGGGAACCGGTCGTGACGGGCGGGCGTCGGCTGACCCGGGTAGGCCATGACCAGCGGTCGAAACAACTCCGCCGCAAAAAATAAACAATGTTGTTCCGGAGATACAGAAACTGTTTCGGTGATGTCCCTTCCGGCTGCCTCAACCGGGGCTGTGATCAGTGTTGTCCAGGAAGTCTTCAGGTGTTTCGCAGCCGATTGGGCCGTCCTGTCGATGGTCGGACCGGACGCGGAATGATCGCTAAACCTCCATCTCAGTTGCCGGGACGGGGGCTGTGCGGGAGATTGCGGCCACGTAACATCGACGACAGATGATCGGCGTTGACGCGGTGAGGTATCCCAGACCGTATGTCGGCCGACGGCTCATGCTGTCGCATGATCACTTCCGGGGCCATTCCAGCATTGTGGCTGGAAGCAGGATTCCTTTGTGTGACTCACCCGGGGCGACCGGGTGTCGGCCGTCGGTGCGCGCCGACGACGGGGATTTGCTGAAACGGGGGACGAGGCATGATGTGGAGACACCCACCCCTCCCCGCGCAGGGCGCTCGGGTGAGTTCGCCGGGTGCGGCGGGGGGATCACCCAGATAACGGAGAACGCCGGTTAGGGCGTGCCTGTCGAGCTGGGCGACCTGTCGTCACCTCGACCGGTGCGGAAGATCGCGTTCGCACAGATCCGGGCCCGACCCATGGTGCTCCTGTCACATGCTGCCTACGGCCGTACGGCCCTGGGTGGCGAATCGTGAGCGTCGTGCGGGCCGCCGCCTGTCCACAGTGATGGGTCACCGACCGCTCAGCGCCCTTCGGTGGCGTGCTGCGGAGCCCACGGAAACCGCCGACCGCCAATGTGAGCGACGTCGGCACCACGGGAGCGTCTATCAGGAGGAGGACCATGTCCGATCAACGCGGTACCGGCGGACGGGGTGCCATGCTGCTGCGACAGCGTGCCGCAGAGGTGCAGCGACGGCCCCTGACCTCGGACGAGGCGGCACTGATGACGACGGAAATCGGACGCGCCCCGAACATCACGGGCTACAGTCGGCGGGAGTGGACCGGCGGGCGTGACACCTTCGTACTGGTCGGGCTGGACGGCGGAGAGGTCATCGGTGCCACCCTGGTCCACCAACTGGCTGGCAACTGGAGCGAGATAGCGGTGGTGTACGTCCGTGAGGAGTTCCGCGGACAGGGCTTCGGAAAATTCATGCTGCAGGCGGTGCTGCGGACGCTCAAGGTCGACGGCCGGCGCAAAATCCTCTTCTTCTCGGACGCGGTGATGGAGAAGCTCGTCCGAGACTGCGGCTTCCGCATCTTCACCGAGGAGGACGAATTCGTCGGTGGACGTGCCGGTCGCTGGCTCTTCCTCAAGGTTGTTTACAAGGTGCAGTGGTTGTGGAGCGTCTACCGGATCCGCGAATTGCGTCGGAAGACCCGTGAACTCGGCAGTGAGTTCAAATTCCAGATCGCGGTGCTGAATCCCTGACGGCATCCCGGACGCGGTGGGTGACAACCGCCGCTCCGCGAGCACTGTTCCCATAGAGCCAATCTCGGCCCTGCGGTCCGTCGGGCCGCAGGCGCCGCGTGGTGCCGAGAGGGTTCACCGGCGTGGAATCGACGACAAGGCAGGACATGACAACAGATCAGACGACCGTGCGACAGACCCAGGATGCCAACCCGTTGTGGGGTGGCCGGTTCCACCAAGGGGCGAGTTCGCTGCTGGAGGAAATAAACTCGTCGGTTCATTTCGATTGGCGGCTCGCCCGCCAGGACATCACCGGCTCCATCGCACACGCCGAGATGCTCGGTGCCCGGGGCGTGATCGACCCGACCGAGGCCACGGAGATCATCGACGGATTGCGCAAGATCGAGGCCGAGATCGCGAGCGGCGACTTCCGGTTCGACCCCGCGCTGGAAGACGTGCACATGAACATCGAGGCACGGCTCCGGGAGCTGATCGGACCGACCGCCGGCCGGCTGCACACCGGCCGGTCCCGCAACGACCAGGTGGCGGTCGACACGAAGATGTGGGTACGGGACGCCATCGACCGGCTCGACGGCCTGCTGCACCGGACGATCGAGGCCGTCGTCGACAAGGCACTGGCCCACCACGCCGACGTCATGCCGGGCTTCACACACCTGCAGTGCGCGCAGCCGGTCACCATCGGGCACCACCTGCTGGCCTACGGCGAGATGTTCCTGCGTGACCGGGACCGGTTGCGGGAGGCCCGCCAGCGGCTCGACGAGTCGCCGCTGGGCGCCGCCGCCCTCGCCGGTACGAGTCACCCGATCGACCCCGCCATGACGGCCCGGGCACTCGGTTTCGAACGCGCGACGCGGAATTCCCTGGACGCCGTCTCCGACCGGGACTTCATCCTCGACTACCTCGCGGCCGGCGCGATCCTGGCGGTGCACGTCTCCCGGCTCGGCGAGGAGCTGGTGCTCTGGAGCACCCCCCAGTTCGCCTTCATCGACCTGCCGGAAGACCTCTCCGCCGGGTCGTCGATCATGCCGCAGAAACGTAACCCGGACACCGCCGAACTGATGCGGGCCAAAGCCGGCCGGGTCTTCGGCAACCTCACCGCCGTACTGACCGTCATGAAGGGCCTTCCGCTCGCGTACAGCCGCGACATGCAGGAGGACAAGGAGGCTCTCTTCGACTCCGCGGACACGCTCGAGGTCTGCGTCCGGGCGACCACCGCGATGATCGAGGGAATCACCTTCCGGCCGGCCAAGACGGCGCTCGACGCCGAACTGGGCAACGCCGTCGCCACCGATCTCGCGGACTGGCTGGTGAACGCCCGACAGGTGCCGTTCCGGGAGTCGCACCTCGTCGTCGGCGGACTGGTCAAGTTCCTCGAGGTCCAGGGCAAGGAGCTGAAGGACGTCACACCCGACGTGGTGAGCGCGTACGACCCGCGGTTCGCCGGCCTGCCGGCCGAGTTCCTCTCCGTCCAGCACGCGGTCCAACGCCGCGACTCCCCGGGCGGTCCGGCACCCGCCCTGGTCCGCGAGGCGGCCCTGGCCATGCGTGACCGCAACGACCGGATCTCGCCGGTCCGGTCATCCTGACTCCCCGGCACACCGAGACGACAAGGACGAACTCATGGCTGCTTCTCCCCGACGCGTGGTCCTCGCCTACTCCGGCGGAGTGGACACCACCGCCTGCATCCCCTACCTCCGACACGAGATGGGCTGCGAGTACATCGTGGCGATGACCGCCGATCTCGGCCAGGGCGACGAACTGGAGCCCGTACGCGAGAAGGCCCTCAAGGCTGGCGCGGACGTCGCCGTGGTGGTCGACGCCAAGGAACGGTTCGTGCGGGAGTTCGGCTTCCCCGCGGTGGCCGCCAACGCCGTCTACGACGGCCAGTACCCGCTCTCGTCGGCCCTCGGCCGGCCGCTGATCGCCGACCTCCTCGTCGGCCTCGCCCACGAGTACGACTGCGACGCCGTCGCCCACGGGTGCACCGGCAAGGGGAACGACCAGGTCCGGCTCGACCTCGCCGTGGCCCTGCTGGACCCCCGGCTGGCCATCCTGGCGCCGGCCCGGCGGTGGGGGTTCAGCCGGGCGGAGACGATCGCCTACTCGGAGAACTTCGGCATCGCCCCGCACGTGTCGAAGGAGAAGCCCTGGGCGATCGACCTCAACATCCTCGGCCGCAACGTCGAGGCGGGCCTGATCGAGGACCTGAGCTGGGAGCCCACCGAGGAGGTGTGGGCCCTCACCCAGTCCGCCGAGGCGGCGCCGGCTGTCCCCGAGTACGTGACGATCGGCTTCGTGGCGGGAGTCCCGGTCAGTCTGGACGGCGAGCCGTGCGCACCGCTCGACCTGGTGGCCCGGCTGAACGAGCTCGGCGGCCGGCACGGCGTCGGTCGGGTCGACATGATCGAGAACCGGGTCGTCGGTCTGAAGTCACGGGAGCTGTACGAGGCTCCCGCGCTGACCCTGCTGCTCCAGGCGCACCGCGAACTGGAGAACCTGGTCCTGCCGGCCGACGTCCTCACCCACAAGGCACCGATCGAGCAGGCGTACGCCAAGCAGGTCTACGACGGGCTCTGGTTCGGCCCGCTCCGGCAGGCACTCGACGGCTTCGTCGGATCGCTCCAGCAGTACGTCACCGGCGACATCAGGCTGAAGCTCTACAAGGGTGTCTCGACCGTGGTGGGACGGAGCGCGCCGAAGTCGATGTACCGGTACGACCTCGTCACGTACGGCCCCGAGTCCGCGTTCAACCAGGACAGCGCGGAGGGCTTCATCGACATCTTCGGTCTGCCCAGCCGGGTCTGGGCGCGTAACCACGGCATGGTGCCGGAACCGGAGCTGGCATGACGGTCCCCTCCGGCGCCGAGCGGGGATCCCCGGGCCGGCCGGCGTCCGCCGCGCCGCCCGGCACGGGGGCGGCGATCGTACCCATCATCATCAGCGGGGTCTTCGGGATCACGCTGGGCATCAGCTACCCACTGCTCGCGATGATGCTGGAGCGGCAGGGGGTCTCCGAGACGGTGATGGGCGTCAACGGTGCGATGACCCCGCTCGGCATGGTGCTGGCCGCGCCGCTGGTGCCGCCCATGGTGCGGCTGCTCGGGCCGTGGCGGGTCATGGTGGCCGCCACGGTCGGGGTGTCGGTGCTCCTGGTGGCCGTGGGGCTCACCGAGAGCCTGTGGTTGTGGTTCCCGCTCCGCTTCGTGCTCGGCATCTGCACCGTGGCGCTGTTCATCCTCAGCGAGACCTGGATCGGCGCGATCGCCGGCGCGTCGAACCGTGGGCAACTGCTCACCGCGTACACCTCGGTGCTGGCCCTGGGTTTCTCGGTCGGTCCCGCCGTGCTGGCGGTCTCGGACGGCTCGGTCACGGCGGGACTGCTGGTCGCCGTCGCCAGTCCGGTCCTCGCCCTGGTCCCGCTCTGGTGGGCCCGGGACCGGGTGCCGCAGATGCTCGTCGACGGCGGCATCCCGCTGCGTCCCCTGGCCAGGGCGCTGTCCGTGCTGCTGGTCGCGGTGCTGGCGGTCTCCGTCTTCGACAGCGTCACCCTCCAGTTCCTTCCGATGTACGGCACACAGTCCGGGCTCTCCACCGCGCTGGCGGCGCTCTCCCTCACGGTGCTGCTGATCGGCCAGGTGGTCTTCCAGTACCCGCTCGGCTGGTTCGCCGACCGGCTGGGTGCCCGCTCCGCCCTGATGGTCTCGCTCGTCGCCGGCGGTGTCGGCGCGCTTCTCCTGCCCGCCGCCGTCAGCAACGGGTTCTGGTACTGGCCGCTGGTGGCGGTCTGGGGCGGCGCGGCGTTCGCCGGCTACCCCCTGGTACTCGCCATTCTCGGCGAGAGCCTGCCCGGGGAGAGTCTGCTGCTCGGCAACACCGCGTTCGCGATCGTCTGGGGGGTCGGCGGCGTGATCGGTCCGCCGTACGTGGGTGCGGCCATGGACTGGCTCGGCGCCTCCGGGCTGCCCTGGTCGCTGGCGGCGCTGTGGGCGGTCGCGCTCGGCGTCACCATCGTCGGGCTGCGACGGGGGATCCGGTCCGGGCAGCGCGGGGCAGCCGATGTCGTACGGCTGTAGCGTCCGGGCGTGGGACGTGCCGGGGCCGGGACGTTGACGTCGGGCGTGGGGCGCGGGTCGGTACACCGCCGGGTTGACCTGCCCACGGCCGGTGCCCGGGTGGGTGCCGGCGGGCAGACCCGGTCCGGCGGGCACGAGGCCGGGCTTCCCGCCGGGTGGGACGCGCTGGCCGGGCCGGACGACCTCTTCCTCACCCGGCGCTGGTTGCGGGTGGTCGAGGAGGGCCTCACCGCACCGCTGCGGTATCTCTGGCTGGACCGGGCCGGGCAGGTCGTCGCCGCGGTGCCGGCGGTGCTGGCCACGGTGGACGTGCCATGGGTCCTCAGCCGGCCCGACGTGATCCTCCACAACAGCCTCGCCGCCGGCCTGCCGGACGCCGCCGGGTTCCTCGCCGGCCTGCCGGGCGCCGCCGGCCCGCCGGATCCCGCCGACTCCGGCTGGTCGGCGACGGGCGCGCTGATGCCCGGCCTGGTGGCCGGTGGCCGACACCTCGGCCACACCCGGATGCTGTCCGGCCCGGCCACCACCGCCGCCGACCTGGACCGGCTGCTGGCCGCCCTGGAACAGCTCGCCACCGGGTGGCGGGCGGCGTCGGTGGCGTTTCCGTATCTCGACGACCGCGACGACACGCTCGGCGGCGTGCTGCGCGGCCGTGGCTACCGCTCCTTCGTGTCCGGCCGCTACAGCACCCTGACCGTGCCGGCGGACGGGTTTCCCGGATACCTCGCCGCGCTGCCCCGCAAGCGTCGGGTCTCCGTCGCCGCGGAACGGCGTCGGATCCGGTCGGCGGGTGTGGTGCTCACCACGCGTCCCCTCGCGGACGTGGACCTGGCCGTACTCGCCCGGCTGGAGGTCGCCCTGCTGCGCAAACACGGCATCGACTGGGACCCGGATCGCGGAGCCGCCATCCTGGCCGCCGTCGCCGAGTCCTTCGGGCAGCACGCGTT
This sequence comes from Plantactinospora sonchi, assembly GCF_036422035.1. NCBI lineage: Bacteria > Bacillati > Actinomycetota > Actinomycetes > Micromonosporales > Micromonosporaceae > Plantactinospora > Plantactinospora sonchi. The sequence continues at coordinate 19,465 of NZ_JAZGQK010000037.1, read as the reverse complement.
CGTGGTGCAGGCGTACGCCGACGGCGGTCTCCGGGGGTTCGTGCTGGTCCTCGCGCACGCAGACCAGTGGTACTGCCGGCAGGCCGGCTTCGACTACCCCTACCAGCGCCGGACCCGGTTGCCCCTCTACTTCGAACTGCTCTTCTACCACCTGGTGGCGGAGGCGGCCGGTGCCGGAGTCACCACCATCCACTACGGGCTCGGCAGCACCGAGGCCAAGCGGTCCCGGGGCTGCCACGTCACCGACCAGCGCTGCTGGCTCCGAACCCTGCCCGGGGTGCCCGGATGACCGGGCAGACCGGGGACGGCTGCTTCGCGGTGGTGGAGACGAGCCTGTCCGACTTCGGATTCGCGCCGCTGGCCGCCGCCCGCGCACTCGGACTCCGTACCGTCTTCGTCACCGCCGACCCGAACCGCTACACCGGCTCGCCCGCTCTCTCCCGGGCTTTCGCCGAACACGTCACCGAGGTCCGGCAGGCCGACACCGCCGACCCCGGCGCGGTCCTGCGCAGCATCGCCGACCTGGCCCCCGACCTGCGCGGCGTCTTCTCCCTGACCGACTACAACGTCCACGTCGCGGCCCGCGTCGCCCAGGAGTTGCACCTTCCCGGGCTCGACCCGACGGCGGCGGCGACCGCCCGGGACAAACTGGCGACCCGGCGCGCCTGTGCGGCGGCGGGTGTGGCGGCGCCACGGTTCCAGTGGGTACGGACACCGGAGGAGACGCCGGACGCCGTCGCGCGGGTCGGTCTGCCCTGTGTCGTCAAACCGCTGACCGAGGCGGGCAGCGTCGGCGTGACACTGTGCCGTACGGAGCGCGAGGCGGTGGAGCGGGTACGGGCGACAATCGGGGTGACGACCGACTACCGGGGTCGGCCGCGCCCGCCCGGGGCGTTGGTCGAGGAGTATCTCGTCGGATACGAGACCAGCGTGGAGACGGTCACGGTCGACGGCCACCACCTCGTGGTCGGGGTCACCGACAAACTCCTCGGCCCGCACCCGTACTTCGTGGAACTCGGGGAGACCTTTCCCTCGCTGCTGCCGCCCGATGTGACGCGGCTCTGCGTCGGGCTGGCCACCGAGGCGTTGCGGGCGGTCGGGCACGACTTCGGGGCGGCCCACGTGGAAGTCAAGATCACCTCGGACGGGCCGAAGCTGGTGGAGGTGAACCCCCGTGTCGCGGGCGCCCAGATCACCCGGCTGATCCGCGAGAGCACCGGACTCGACCTGCCGGCCGAACTCGTCCGGCAGCACATCGGACTGGCACCGGTGCTGGGTACCGGGCCGGTGCGCGGCGCGGCCTCGCGGTACCTGACCGCGCCCGGACCCGGCCGGCTGCGGGCGGTGCACGGCGTGTCCCTGGCACGCCGGCTGCCGGGCCTGGCCGCCCTGGTCGTCGACGTCGAGCCGGGTGCCCGGCTGGCCCCACCCCGCAGCAACGTCGACCTGTTGGGATATCTGGTGGCCGTCGGTACGACCGCGGCGGAGGCGGCGCGTCGGGCGGACAGCGCCGTCGGCCAGTTGAGTTTCGAGATCGATCCCGGGTGAACCGACTCCGCCGATCCGGTCGACCAGCCGTGCTGGCCCGGGGGCCCGGAGTGATCCGGTACGGCGCGGCGGGACTGTTGAACGCCCTCGGCACCGGCGTCTTCTACCCGTACGCCCTGCTGGTCTTCCAGGAGGTGGCCCGGCTGCCGCTGCGTACCGTCGGGATCGTCCTCACCGTCGCCGCGTTCGCGGCGCTGCCGGCGATGTCGCTGGTCGGCCGGGCGGTGGACCGGGCCGGTCCGCGTACGGTGCTGGTCGTGGCGTCGCTGAGCCGGGCCGCCGCCTTCGTCGGGTACGTGGCGTTGCCGGGCGTGCTGCCCTTCCTGCTGATCAGTGTGCTGGTCGCGATCGCGAACCGGGCGGAGCAGGTGGCGTCACCGGCGCTCGCCGTCGCGCTGGCGCCGGACGGTCAGGCGGGACGCTGGCTCGCGCTGTCCCGGGCGGTGTTCAACGCCGGTATCGGCGGGGGAGCGCTGATCGCCAGCGCCTTCGTCGGCCACGGGCGGACCGGCTTCCTGGTGCTCACCCTCGCCAACGCGGTGAGTTTCCTGGCCACCGCGCTCCTGCACGGGTCGCTACCCGCCGGGAGATCCTCGGCGGAGTCCGGTACGGCCGACGGGCACCGCAAACCCGACCCGCCGTGGCGTACCCCGCGATTCCTGCGGGTCAGCCTGATCACCGCGACGCTGTGGGCGGTGGCGCTCGCGGTCGAGGCCGCCCTGCCGGTGGTGGTGATCGTGCAACTCGGGCAGCCGGCGTGGGTGGCCGGGACGCTCTTCGCCGTCAACACCGCACTGCTCGCGCTCTGTCACGTACCGGTGGGTGCCGCGCTGACCCGCCACGACCCCTGGCGGGTGCTGGCCGTCGGTGCGCTGCTGCACGGCACCCTCGCGGTGGCCTTCCTCGTGGTCGAGCGGTACGCCGTGGCGCTGCTCCTGGTGCTGCTGCTGGTCGGCATGGTCGGCTACACCCTCGGGGAACTGGTCGCCGCACAGGCCGGGCTCGTCCTGCTCACCGAACTGCCGCCGCCCGCCCGACGTGGCCGGCACCTCGCGTTCCACCAGATGCTCGTCGGCGCCGCGGGGGCGCTGGTCCCGGTTGTCGTCACCGCGCTGCTGGCCCGCTGGCCGGCCGTGCTGTGGTGGGGGGTGCTCGCGCTGTCCGCGCTGGCCGCCGGCTCGGCGCGGACCGTACGCGGCACGACGCGTCAAGCGCCGCCTGGCCGGACATCCGCCGGGTAAGCTGCCTATCCGTTGCATGCAGTCATCGATGCTTCTCGTTCTCAGGGGTGGTCGCCAATGCAGGTTCCTTCGCCGCAGGGTTTCCGTACCTACCTGGCGAACGTCGGCCTGAAGGACTCGGCCGACGACTTCATGGTGCTGGTGTCGGAGGTGCCGGCGTCGTGCAGCGCGGTCTTCACCCGGTCCCGCTTCGTCGGGCCGAGCGTGCTGCTCAGCCGGGAGGCCGCGAAGGGTGGCACGGCGCGGGGTGTCGTGGTGCTCGCCCGCAACGCCAACGTGGCCACCGGGCGGCAGGGCCTGGCCAACGCCGAGGAGGTCCGGCGGATCGTCGCCGACGCGGTCGGCCTCACCGAGACCGACCTTCTCATCGCCTCCACCGGCGTGATCGGCCGGCAGTACCCGATGGCCGAGCTCCGGCACCGGCTGGCGGAACTCAGCTGGCCGTTCCCGGCCGCCGACCTGGCCGGCGCGGCCCGGGCGATCATGACCACCGACACCCGTCCGAAGGTCGTCAGTGCGCGCTGCGGCGCGGCCACACTGGTCGGCATCGCCAAGGGGGTCGGCATGATCGAGCCGGACATGGCGACCATGCTGGCTTTCTTCTGTACGGACGCCCAGTTGGCCCCCGACGAGCTGGACGAGGCGTTCCGGAACGTCGTGGCCCGGACCTTCAACGCGGTGAGCATCGACACCGACACCTCGACCAGCGACACCGCGGCCATCTTCGCCAACGGGCTGGCCGGCCCGGTGGACCGGGCCGAGTTCACCGACGCGTTGTACGACGTCGCGCTCCAACTGGTCCGGGCCATCGCCCGGGACGGCGAGGGTGCGAGCAAGCTGATCGAGGTACGGGTGTCCGGCGCCCGGGACGACGCGCAGGCCAAGCGGGTCGGTAAGACCATCGTCAACTCGCCGCTGGTGAAGACGGCGGTGCACGGCGCCGACCCCAACTGGGGCCGGGTCGCGATGGCGATCGGCAAGTGCCAGGACGACCTCGACATCGTGCCGGAGCGGGTCAGCATCGCGTTCGGCGGCACCGAGCTGTATCCGAGCGAGCCGAGCGCGGAGACGCTGCACCGGCTCGCCGACTACCTCTCCGGCGACGAGGTGCTGATCGAGGTCGGACTCGGCATCGCCGACGGCTCGTTCACGGTGTACGGCTGCGATCTCACCGAGGGGTACGTCCGGCTGAACGCCGACTACACCACCTGACCGTCACACCGCCGCGGTGACCGGGTCAGCCGGATCCGGGAAGCCCAGGTGACCGTTCCGGACCGTCTGCACCATCCGGCCGAAGGCGTCGTCGGTGGAGAAGTAGAAGACCGCCGGATCGCCTCCGCTGCCGCCGGCCCGTGCACTGGCGCCGAGCAGTACGTCCGCCAGGCGCTGGTAGAACCGGGCCGGCGCCAGCCGCGTCGGGAACAGGGTGTGGTAGCAGTCGAACAGTTCCGGGTCGTCGCTGATGAGTTCCTGCCGCACCTCGTCGTACAGGTCGGTGCCGGGAAGAGGGGTCAGGACGGAGAAGCTCGGCATGTCCACGGCCAGCTCGTCGACCGTCCGGGCGAGCCGGTCGAAGTCCTCCTCGCCCCAGGACGGGCGCACGATGAAGTTCGCCCGTACCTTGACCCCCAACTCCCGGAACAGGCGCAACGCCTGCCGGGTCTGCCGCGCGGTGGTGCCCTTCTGGTACCCGGTCAGCTCGTCGTCGGCCGTCGACTCGGCGCCGATCAGCACCGAGTCCAGCCCGACCTCGGCCCAGCGGGTGATGACGTCCGGGCGGCGCAGCGCCGTGTCGGTCCGGACGTACATGTGGTACCGCTTGCGCAACCCGGCCGCCTCGATGGCGTCGGCCAGTTCACCCATCCGCTCCGGCTGGATGAACGCCTCGTCGTCGACGACGTACACGTTGGCCTGGTCGATCTGCTGGAGTTCGCCGACCACCCGCTCGGCCTCCTTGACCAGGTAGCGCCGGTCCGTCATCCGCCACAGCGAGCAGAAGTGGCAGCGGTACGGACACCCCGCGCTGAACCTGGCCAGGGCCACCGGGCGGTAGATGGAGTGGAAGTACGAGCCCCGGTGCCGGGCGAGCAGTGTCCGGTCCGGGGCGGGCAGCTCGTTGAGGGTCGCCGGCGCGGGCTTGGTCACCCGGCGCAGCGCGGCCCGGGCCTGGTACGGGGCCAGACCGATCACCGGCTCGACCGGTCGTCCGGCCTCCACCGCCGCGATCAGCCGGCGCAGCGGCTCGGCACCCTCGCCGGCCACCACGTAGTCGGCCGCGAACCCGTCCAGCCACTCGGTCGAGACCGTCGGATGGTGGCCGCCGATCACCACCGGCACCTGCGGCCAGAGCCGCTTGACCTCCCGGGTGACCTCCCGGGCCACGGTGACGTTGGTCGTGTACGGGACGGCGACCCCGACCAGGTCCGGCGGTTCGGCGGTCGCGGCGTACTCGGCCAGCGGGGGATCGAGCCGCAGGTCGTGGATCGTCACGTCGTGGTGTCCGCGCAGCGCGCCGGCAAGGTACTCCAACGGCAGCGGTTCGCAGCAGCTCAGCGCGTCGCTGAGCACCGCCCGTGGGTTGCGGGGCCAGACGAGCAGGATGCGCATGGTTGCCTCCCGGAGGTCAGTAGACGCCTTCGACGCGTCCCAGCTCGGTGAATTCGGGGCTGTACGGATCGCCGATCCACGGCCACGGGAACTCCTCGGCGGCCGCGCCGTACGGACGTACCCGGCGTGCCCGGTCGCGTTCGAGGAAGCCGGGAATGAGCTGGTCGTCGGTGAGCCGCCAGACGCGTACCCGCCCCTGCGCCCCGTACGGGACCTCGTCGCCGTTGTCGTCGACGAGGTCCAGCAGCAGGTGCGGGGAGCTGGGTACGTACACCACCCGGTGCTCGTCCGCCGGCTCGAACGGCTTCTGCCAGCTGATGCCGGTGGTCGACGTGCCGTACATGCCGACAACCGGAACGCCCGGGAAGACCGACTCGCGCAGGATCCGGTGGCTCTCCGGTTCCATGGTGGTACCGGCGTGCACGATCGCGCGGACGCCGCCGAGCAGCGCCGGGTCCAGGTATTCCGGCAGCATCTCGAGCAGTCGGGAGGTGCAGAACAGCACCCCGACGTCCTGGCTGCGGACGACCGCCTCCACCTGGTCCCAGATGTGCCGCAGGTAGCGGTCCGAGGCGGCGGTCATCCCCTCCTCGCCGTAGATCTTCACGATCCGAGGGTCGAGGTCGATGGAGAAGCACCGCCCGCCACGCCGTTCGGCGAAGTTGACCACGAGCCGGCCGGTCGTGTGTGGACCCATCGGCCCCACGAACAGCCAGTTCCGTCCGCGCGGCACGCCGTGCCGGTCAAGGAAGTGATCCGAGCAGTCAAGGACCGCGCGCCAGTAGGTGCTGCCCCAGGTGCCGTGTTTCGGCGCGCCGGTGGTGCCGCCGGTCTGGGACGCCCAGAGGAACCGTTCGCTCTCGCGTACGTCGCGGGGCACGAAGTCCTCGACCGGGCGACGACGGGTCGCCTCCTCGTACCTCTCCTGGTCGGTGGCGTCGCGCAGGCCCACCAGCCGTACCGCGTCGGCCAGCCCGGAAACCTTCTCGTACGCGGTCGACCCGAGGGCCCGGTCGCGTTCCAGCCAGAATTGTGACCCGGTCCGGGGATCGAGGTGCCGACGGACGATCCGGACCACGTCGTCGTCGGTTACCGGGCGGAGGGGATGCGACGGCACAACTGCTCCTTGTCGACTCGGGCTTCCGGAACGGGAAGCAGCGCCTTCTTCTGGAAGAGAAAATCCGCGAGGTACCCCTCCTGGGGGTCCTCGGGCTGGTAGCCACGGTCGAACAGGGCACCGGAGAAGACCTTGGTGATGGTGGGTTCGGCGGCCAGGGCCGCGACGACCTCGGCGTCCTCACCGACGACCGAGACGATGAGCGAGTGGGCGCAGGCTTGGCCGAGCCGGGACCGTTCGACCGGCGCCACGGCGGTGAACGGGAACGGCAGTTCGGTGCGGAACAGCGGGGAGTCCGCGGTGGTGAGCAGCACGGTCGGCCTCAGGTAGGGCACCCCGTCGAGTTCGATCCGCAGCGGCTGCCCGGTCACCTCGGCGGTGACGTCCACCGCGCCACCCGCGACCTCCCGTTCGACCATCCGAACCAGCGCCTCGAACTCGGTCCGGTCGGGGAACGCGGGCACCCGGGCGGCCGGTTCCGTCAACGGCCGGGCGGGGTACCGGGCGAACGCCTCGGCGAGTCGGCGGGCTGCCCGGACCGGATCACCGGTGACCGCCAGGGCGCTCATGTTGGTGCAGAGTCGTCCCGACCCCTGGAAGGCCAGCCGGGCCAACCTGGTCCACACCTCGGCGCCGGGATCCTCGTCGCCGAGGACGACCTTGCTGCGGCCGAAGTGGTACGTCTTCAGCCGCGCCGGATCGTGCTGCGGCGGTGCGTGCTCGCCGGGCCAGACGACCTGGTCCGCGAGCCGTACCCAGGTGCTGGCGTCGCCGTGCACCAGCGACACCGCCCCGTCGGGCAGGCCGGCCTCGTACAGCGCGGCGACGAAGATGCCGGCCGTGAACGGGTCCCGGTCGGAGGTGTTGACCAGCACCGGGCGCCGGGCCGCCAACACCTGCAGCCATTCGATCATGATCGTCGGGAAGTTGGCCGGGACCCGCACCATGCAGGTGCGACCGGTCGGCAGCCAGCGCCAGGGCGCCCCGCAGTCACCGGTCCGGTACGCCGCCAGGTCACCGTTTGGCGCCTGCGCCGCCATGATCTGCTCGATCCGGCGCAGGTGCCCGACCACCGCCGCGATGCCACGCAGCACCCGGGTCTCCGGCAGGCCGGTCGCACGGGACAGCCGACGCGCCGGGTCGGTGAGCCGTCCGTCGGCGAGCCAGCGGGCGACGATCTCCGCCGCGCGGTGGAAGTGGGCGAACCAGGCCGACTCCTCGACGCTGCTCAGCAGCGGGGCCACCTGCCGGGCCCGCTCCACCATCTCGTGCTGCATGAGCCGGCCGGCCTGCGCGACGTGGGCGACCAACCGGCCGTCGCAGCCCGTCAACGGCACGGTACGGGTGCGGTCCACCCGACGGCTGCCGATCCAGACCGGGACGGTGGTCGGCTCCGGGTCGCTGCGGCCGCCCGGCGTGCCGGCGACGTCGCGGGAACCGGGGGCGGCGGGTACGGGGTCATCGGGCATGACGGTCTCCTCCGGGGCGCCGCCGACGGCGCGACTCGCGCGGCCGGCGTGGGTCTCCGTCGAGGGCGGGGGACCGCCCGGTCGGGTCGGTACGGCCGGTCGGGGCGGCCGGCCGTCCAGGGCCGGACTCGTACCAGCTGTCCTGGCGGAACGGCTCACCGGTGAAGTCGTGGCGGACGCCCCCCGGGCCGAGGGCCACCAGCGAGGCCGAGGTCGAGCCGTAGCGCCGGCCGTCGAGTTGACGCCGCTGCAGCAGGCTCCTCGGATCGCCCACGCCGACCCCGCCCGCGGCGAGCAGGTCCAGCCAGTCACCCCAGGCGTCCGCGGTGCCGGTACCCGGCGCGGGTGCCGGCGACGGGGTAGCCGCCAGCAGCGCGCGTACGTGCGGTACGCGGGGCGGTTCGGCGACGTCCAGACCGTGGAAACTCAGGGTGTGGTCGCCCGGTTCGACCCGGTGTCGAACGAGCCGCTCGGTGTCCCAACCCCAGACGGTGGCCTGTGCCGGTTCGGCCAGCAGCAGGTGGAATCCCCGGGTACCGGTCAGCTCACCGCTGTCCAACGGGGTGCCGGGCACCAACGCCCGCAGCGGCAGCCGGCCCCGGGTCTGCCCGCCGCCAGCGTCGCACCCGTCGTTGCCGGGGCCGGGCTCGTCACCGTTGACCAGGACCGCGACGGCGGGCCGGGCCGGGTCGACCGCGAGCCAGGTGCCGCCGGCGGTCTCGTCGAGTGGACCGTGCAGGTGCCGGTACGGTCCGTCCCAGTGCCGACCGGGCGGTCGCCAGGACCGGTCGAGGAACTCGTCCCGTACGGCGCACAGCAGCACCGGCCAGGCTCGGCCGGGACTGAACCGGAACAGTACGGTGCACATCAGACCGCTTCCGTGACCGGCGCCCGGGCGGCGGCCCCGGCCCGTTGCCGCAGCAGGGTTCCGGCCGGTGCGTGGTCCACGCCGGCGAGCGGGTCGGTCCGCAGTTCGTCGACGATCGACCGGAAGCACTCCCGGTACGCCTCGACCTTTCCCGGCCGGCCGCCGAAGAGACGGTCGAGCCCGGCCTGCAACCCGCCGCCGTGGTGCACCGCGATCTTCTGCCGCCAGGCGACCGATTCGGGGACCAGACGGGCCATCGCCGCCCGGAAGTACGCCTTGTCCCGGCCGGCCCGGGCCGGATCCGTCCCGGTGCGTCCGAGCTTGCAGTCCGGGTGTACCGCCAGCCCGATTCGCAGCACCTCCGGATGCCAGTACGGGTGCACCAGCTGTTTGCCGCGGGCGACCGCGGCCATCGGGCTGAACTCGCCGCTGTACCGGGTTTCGTCGATCCCGTCGGCGACGGCGGCGACGAGTGCGTCGGTGTCGGTCGTCGCCGGGGGTAGGCCGAGGTTGATCAGGTCGTTCCCGTAACCGGTGAGCACCAGATCGGGCGTGATGACGCCACGGCGCAGCAGGGCCACCGCGGTGACGGCGATGTCGACCTTGTCGCTGTGCGCGGTGCCCAGCAGGCGGATGGTCTCCGGGATCGCCGCCAGCAGTTCGTCGGTGTCGAGGTCGACCAGTACGTGTTCGATGCCCAGGTACCGGGCCAGCTCCGCCGCCTCGGTGTGTTCGTTGCCCCAGGGGCTGCCCGCGCTGTACGCCACGACGGGCAGCCCGGCCCGCCGGGCCAGCGTGGTGACCGCCCCGGAGTCGATGCCGCCGGAGAGCAGCGTGGCGACCGGGCGACCAGCGGCGGCGCCGGTGACGGCGGCGGCGAGTGCCTGGACGAACGCCTCGCCGGCGGCGGCCGGTTCGACCAGGTCCACTCCGTGCGCCGCGTCCAGCGGATCGGGCCGCTGCTCGGTGGCGAGCGCCCAGCCACGGCCGGTGCGGCGGACCACGGTCACCGATCCGGGATCGAGCCGGGTGACGCCGTGACAGGGGGTCGCGCCCTCCCGGGACAGCAGGTCCGGGCGGCCTGGGTCGTCCGGGAGATTCCACCGGGCGCGGGCGGCGGCCGCCACGAACATGTCGGAGCAGACCAGCAGCCGACCTCGGAACCGGTCTTTGACCAGGTAGAGCGGGACCTCGTTCATCGGCGCGACGTCAACGACGAACCGGTCGTCGCCGACCTCCACCCTGGTGGTGGGCCGGTCGGCGCGGACCCCCGGTGCTGCTCCGAGTCCGGCGTGCCAGGTCAGGCCGGTGCCGGCGGGGCTGACCGGCGTGGTCGCGTAGACCTGTGGTGAGCCGGGCGGGGTGGCTATCCGGGCCACCTCGAATCCGGGGACGGGGGCGGTCGCCGCCAGGAACCAGGCGGACGTCGGCGACGGCACCGCTCAGGCCTTTCCGATGATCCGACGCATACGCTCCCGCGCCTCGCCGGCCGCGAACGCCTGGCGGTGAGCGATCTTGCCCTCGACGCGGATCCGTTCCAGGCCGGCCAGACAGGGCTGGTTGATCCGGGGTCGGGTGGCGCGTACCGCCGTCGGGGTGTACGAGGCGATTGCCCGGGCCCGGGCCAGGGCGTGGTCGAGCAGTTCGTCTGGCCCCACCACCTCGTGCACCAGCCGGTCGTCCAGGGCGCGTTCGGCGTCCCACGGCTCGCAGGTGAACAGCATCCGCTGCATGACGCTGCGCCCGACGACCGTCTCGAGCAGGTAACCGCCGAAGGTGCAGGCGATCCCGATTTTGAATTCGGGCATGATCAGCTGTGCCCGCGAACTGCCGATGCGGTAGTCGCAGCAGAGCATGATCTGTAGCCCGACTCCGATGGCGTACCCGTCGACCGCCGCCACGACCGGTTTGGAGATACCGGCGAGTGTGGCGTACAGATCGGTGATGTCGTCGATCCAGTCGTCCACCTCGTCTCCGCCGTCGAACTCGGACACCTCGTGGAAGTCGCCGCCGGCGCCGAATGAACGCCCCGGCCCGCCGTAGAGAACCACGCAGTTGACCTCGTCGTCATTGTCGAGGGTGCGAAGCAACTGACGCAGTTCCCGCATCCGGGCCCGGCTGAACGGGTTCTGCTCGTGCGCCTCGGAGAACTCCAGCAGGGCGATTCGTCCCGGCAGTGCCCGGTGGACGATTGTTCGGTGCGTGACTGAGGCCGAGCTCATTGAGCGGTCCCTCCAAATTGTCGGCTGGTGGTGAGCCGGCGGGCGTCCGGAGGTGGCTAGCCTCGGACAGCCCGCGCCGCTGGTGGCGTGGGCAGGTCATCGACCCTGGCTCCGCGGTCCGTCGATCTCGGCGCGCCGAATTGAGGCATGCGTCGAGAGCCGGTACGACGCGGATCTGACACCGTCAGCGTCGACGGTAAGGATGAGATTCCGTCGACGTCGACGGAATTGATGGCCGCCTGTCCGCGTTCGCGTCGGATCGACGGCGCGGATGGAATGGCGGCGAGTGCCGCGCTCGGAGTGGAATGTCACGTGACCGGTGACGATCCACTGCCCCCGTTCGGTCTCCTCCCCGGATGAAGACGTTTCTCGCGGGACGGGGAGCCAACCCCGTATCCGCGCCGATAATACCGCGCCCGAGTGCTGGTCCGGGGTGCCGTTTGATGGTCCACTGTGGTCAGCTGATCCGCGATAGCGCAGTTCATGGCGGAGGTGATCGTGGGGAAAGAGTGCTCGACGTATCCCATAATCCGGGAGTCAATCGGTGGGTGGCGCAATCCGGTGCGCTGATCACAATGACGGTGATCAGGGGCGCCACTCCCGACTGTCCCTTACGACATACTATCCATTGATCTGACTGGATTTGTGGATCTCTGCCGCGGTCAGCGCCGCGCCCGCAGCCCCAGGCTCCGTAGCTCCAACCCCGCGAGTGCGTCCACCGTCGCGTCGTCGCCGCGTCGCCATGCCTCGACCACGTCCGGACCGATTCGGGACAGCCTGCGCAGCGGCTGGCTGGCCAGCGCCCGCAGCGCCAGCAGGTCCCGGCCGGCCGGTGCCGACCGCAGCGCCCGCGCGACGGACGCCCGGCGCAGCCAGCGCAACCGCAGCGGCAGCCAGCCGAACAGCACCAGCCCGAGTGGGAACACCAGCAGGGCCAGCGACAACGCCAGCGCCAGGTCCCCGACCAGTTCCTGCTGGTCGCGGCCGGCGTCGGCCATCGCCCGGGCGGCCCCGGCGGCCCGTTCGAACGGGGCGGTCAGTTCGTCGCCGACGACCGGTACCCGGCCCACCTTGCCGCCCGCGTCGGCGAGGTTGTCGGCCAGCCCGCCGCCCGCCCCCTCCAGCTTCTGTCCGGGTACGGCGAGCCGCGCAACCAGGTCGTGCAACCACATCGCGGCCCGGATCCAGAGGTAGACCCAGATGACGACGAGCAGGTCGGTGAGGAGTTGACGGGCGGCGGTCGGGAAACGGTCGGCATAGATCCTCATGCCGGTCAGCGTGCCACCGACCGGCGAGCCGCACACGACGGCCAGGTCAGCGCGGGCTGCACTCCGGGCAGGTGCCGAAGATCTCCAGGGTGTGGCTGACATCGGTGAAGCCGTGCTTGGCGGCGACCCGCTCGGCCCAGCTCTCCACCGCAGGCCCCTCCACCTCGACGGTCCGGCCGCAGGCCCGGCAGACCAGGTGGTGATGGTGGCCCTCACTGCACCGGCGGTAGAGGTGCTCCCCACCCGGCGGGCGCATCACGTCGATCTCGCCCGCGTCCGCCAACCCCTGCAGGGTGCGGTAGACGGTGGTCAGACCGACCCGCTCGCCGCGACTGCGCAGCATCGCGTGCAGATCCTGGGCGCTGTGGAAGCCCTCGACCTCGGCCAGCAGCGCGCTGACCGCGCTGCGCTGCCGGGTGTTGCGGACCGCGGTGCCGCTGTCTGCCGTCGTCATCTCACCCTCCCTCGCGCTCGATCAGGTGCCCGTCCAAGGCCGGCGTCATGTGGCCTCCCCGGAATGGCTGACCGCGTCCGCCACGATATGCGCGATGTGCTCGTCGACCAAGGCGTAGGCGATTTCCCGACCGCGTCGTGAACCGCGTACCACCCCGGCGCCGCGCAGCACCCGCAGGTGCTGGGAGACCAGCGGCTGCGGCGCGCCGAGTTGCTCGACCAGCTCGTGTACGCACCGTTCACCGTTGGCCAGCTCGCTGACGATGGCGAGCCGGATCGGAGCGGACAGGGCACGAAGCAGCTCTCCGGCGCCGGTGTAGGCCTCGTAGGCGTTCGTGCTCGTCACCCCGTTACGGTAACCAATTCTACCGGGGTACCGCCGCGCGGTCGGGCGCTCCAAGGTCAACCGTCGGGGCGGGGGAGGCGGGCGTCGATCCGAGGACGACGTCACACGGCTCGGCGAAGGGTGCCGGGCGGGACGGAACCGCCCGCCGACGCCCCAGCGCCCGGCGTACCGCCGTGCCCACGGCGGCGAGCAGGAAGATGGCGATCGCCAGGATCACGATGGTCGCCCCGAGCGCGGTGTTCGCGGTTCCGGCCAGCCACACCCCGGAGCCGGAGGCGACCAGGCCGATCCCCATCGCGGCCAGCATGGTGGCGACAAAACCCCGGGAGAAGAGCTGCGCGGTGGCGACCGGCACCACCATCAGGGCACTGACCAGCAGCAGCCCGACCGCCCGCATGGAGATCGTGACGGTCACCGCCGTGGTCACCGCGAGCAGCAGGTTGAGCGCCCGGACCGGCAGGCCGGAGACCCGGGCGTACTCCTCGTCGTGCGAGATCGCGAAGAGCGCCGGACGCAGCACCAGCATGGTCGCCAACACCACCACCGCGAGGACCACGATCACCACCAGGTCCTGCGGCGACGTGGTGGTCAGTGACCCGAAGAGGTACGCCATCAGGTTGGCGTTGCTGCGGCTGCCGGAGAGCCCGACCAGCATCACCCCACCGGCGATCCCGCCGTAGAACATCAACGCGAGCGCGACGTCCCCGGAGGTACGACCGCGTTCCCGGATCAGCTCGATGGCGACCGCCGCGACCGCCGACACCAGCACCGCCATCAGCACCGGGGAGGTGTCGAGCAGCAGACCGACCCCGACCCCGGTCAGCGCCACATGGCCGATCCCGTCACCGATCAGCGACATCCGCCGCTGCACCAGGTAGATGCCGAGCGCGGGGGCGGTCAGCCCGATCACCAGCGCCCCGACCAGGGCGCGGATCATGAAGTCGTACTGGAAAAGGCTCATGCCCCCTCCTCGCTTCGCTCGTCGGCGTCATGAGCTGGCATTCTGAGTTGGCTGATTCGCTCGCTGGGCTCGCTCATGCCCCCTCCTCGCTTCGCTCGTCGGCGTCATGAGCTGGCATTCCGAGTTGGCTGATTCGCTCGCTCATGCGGGTGTCCCCCACATCCCCACGGAATCCTCCGGCGCGTGCGGGTGGACGTGCTCGTGGCCGGGCGCCGCGTGGTGCCCGGCCGGTTCCGGCACCGGGCCGTCGTGCGCGATCCGCCCCTCGTGTACGACCACCGCCCGCGTGATCAACGGCGCCAGCGGTCCGAGTTCGTGGGCGACCAGCAGCACCGTCCCGCCGTCGGCGACGAACCCGCGCAGTGCCTCGGCGAAGGCGTCCTGGCTCGCCGAGTCGACCCCGGCGGTCGGCTCGTCGAGGACGAGCAGCTCCGGCTGCCCGGCCAGGGCCCGGGCGATCAGGGTCCGCTGCTGCTGTCCGCCGGAGAGGGTGGTCACCGGATCGGCGGCCCGGTCACTCAACCCGACCGCCCGGAGCGCCTCGGCGACCGCCCGCCGATCGGCGGCGCCGGCCGGGCGTATTACGCCCCGACGGGCCAGCCGGCCGGCGGCGACCACCTCGGCCACCGTGGCCGGTACGCCGCTGCCGGCGCCGAGGCGCTGCGGGACGTACCCGATCCGCCGCCACTGCCGGAACCGGCGCTGCGGGGTGCCGAAGAGCGAGACCGTGCCGGCGTTCAACGGCACCAGGCCGAGGATCGCCCGGATCAGGGTCGACTTGCCCGAGCCGTTCGCGCCGAGCACCGCAACGACCTCGCCTGGGGCGACGGCGAATGAGATGTCACGGAGCACGGGACGCTCGTCGTAGGCGACCGCCCCATGCTCGACTGTGATGACCGGTTCCGTCACGTCCCCGCCCCGTTCCGCCAGCTGATGACCTCGCTCCGCTCGGTCATGTCGCCACCTCGCTGCGCTCGGCGTCGTCATGACCTGGCCAACCGGATTGGCTGACGACCTCGCTCCGCTCGGTCATGAGCAGCCCAACGCTGTCCTGATAGCTCCCAGGTTGTCCCGCATGACCGAAAGGTAGTCTCCGGTGCTGCCCGGTTGCAGGCCCTCGATCGGATCAAGGACCGCGGTCTTCGCGCCGATCTCCCGGGCCACCGTCTCGGCGACCTTGGGGCTGACCAGGGTCTCGAAGAAGATCGTGGTCGCGTGGTGCTCGCGGGCCTCGTTGGCGATCTCGGCCAGCCGGGCGGCCGGCGGTTCGTCCTCCGGGGTCAGCCCACTGAGCCCGATCTGCTCCAGGTGGTAGCGCTCGGCCAGGTA
Organism: Plantactinospora sonchi; assembly: GCF_036422035.1. Lineage (NCBI taxonomy): Bacteria > Bacillati > Actinomycetota > Actinomycetes > Micromonosporales > Micromonosporaceae > Plantactinospora > Plantactinospora sonchi. Next base: position 4,036 of record NZ_JAZGQK010000037.1, on the reverse strand, counting down.
CGCGAAGGCGGTGTGGCTGGTCACCAGTTCGCGCCGCTGACAGGTCTGCAGGCCCTTGGCGTACTCGGAATCCAGGGTCTCCAGGTCGGTGCGCAAGGTACGGGCCCGGGCGGTGAAGTCGGCGGCCCGGTCCGGATCGGCCGCGCCGAGCTGTTCGGCGAGCCGGTCACCGATCGTGGCGAGCCGGGTCGGGTCCAGCCACACGTGCGGGTCCTTGTGGCCGGTCGCCTCCTCGTGCTCCTCGCCGGCTCCCTCGCCCTCACCCTCGTGTACGTGGTCACTGGCGGCGGCGTCCAGCAGCGGCTGCACGGTACCCACGTCGAAGGTCCGGTCGCCGCCCTGCTGCTGGATCGCCTCGTCGACGGCCGGCTGGAAACCGGCCAGGTAGACCACCAGATCGGCGTCGCTGATCTGACCGACCTGGCCGGGGTTGAGTTCGAGGTCGTGCGGCTCGGCGCCCGGCTTGACGAGGTTGGTCACCTGGACGGCGTCTCCTCCGATCCGCTCCGCGACGAACTGCAGGGGATAGAAGGCGGCGACGATGTCGACCCGGTCGGGGTCGTTGCCGGGGCCGTCGTCGGCGCAGGCCGTGGCGGTGGCCAGGGCGAGCAGCCCGGCGGCGGCGAGGGCGACGGAACGGGAGGCGGAGCGGATCAGCATGTCATCCACTCTCCGCGACAATGAGAATGATTGTCAAAAACGCATGCTTGCATGAGAACGTCTCAGGTCCGGTCGGGCTGGTGGATCACGCGCTCAAGCGATCTTCATCAGCGCGAACGCGATCAGCAGGGTCAGCAGCACCAGCCGGATCGTCCGGGTCCCCGGGGTCTGTACCGGCCAACTCGTCACCAACAGGACGCCGAGCAGCCCGGCGAGGGCCAGCAGCAGCAGACCGCCGACGATCCCCGGAGCGAAGAAGGCGACCAGCACCAGCGTCAACGCGACGAGGAACACGGTGGTCGGACTGACCCGGGCCAGACGGGTCACCAGGACGCGCTGCGTACGCTGCATCCCACAGACTCTACGAGATCTCGATGCCCCGACCGGCGTGCTGTCACCGATGACACCATTCGCGGCTTCTCCGGTCGGCGGCCCAGGCGAGGAGGCACACAGGTGCTCGTCACAAACCGGTTCGTGGTGGCGGAGGAGGCGGCCGCCGGGTTCACCGAGCGGGCCCACGCCGCGCTGGGCGTACTCGCCGCCCGACCCGGCTACCGTCGGGGTGAGCTGCTGCGGGCGCTCGACGACCCCACGCACTGGTGCCTGGTCACCGAGTGGGAGTCGGTCGGTACGTACCGGCGGGCCCTGGGCGCCTTCGATGTCAAGATCCACGCCACGCCGCTGCTCGCCGAGTCGCTGGACGAACCGTCCGCGTACGAGGCGCTGGCCAGCGCGGCACCGGAGGGTCCGGTCCAGGTGGCCCGCAGCGACCGTGCCGCTGACCCCAGCCGGTGACAGACCGGGCACTACGCTTGCCGTCATGACCTTTCCCGGACCGCCCGGTGGTCCCGCGTCGTCGCCGACGGCCGGTGGCGCCGGCCCCGCGCCGGCCGGCTTCGGCGCCGCTCAGTCGCCGGCTGATCCCGGTTCGGCGTCGCCGCCCGCTGGCTTCGGCGCGGCACAGTCACCGGCTGGTTCCGGTCCGGTGCCGCCGGCCGGCTTCGGCGGTCCGGCGCCGGCCGACCCCGGCCTTCCGACGTCGGCGGGCTCCGGTGGTCCGCCGGTGGCGTCCGGCACCGGTGGCGCCCAGGCCCCGGCCAACTTCGGCCCGTCGTACCTGACCGGCGCGGGGGCGGTGCCGCCCGGCGTACCCGGTCCACCACCCGGTCCCGGCGCCGTGCCGCCGTTCGCCGCGCCGCCCACCGAGGGCCGCACACTGCGGATGTGGCTCGGCATCGGAGTCGCCGCCCTGGCCGTGCTGCTGGTCTGCGGTGGCGGCGGCGCGGCCCTGATCGGGTTGCTGGTCTCCAGCACCGAGGCGGTCAACGAGCAGGCCAAGGCGGTCGTGACCGACTACTTCGACGCTGTCGACGACGAGCAGTTCAGCCAGGCGTACAACCTGCTCTGCGACGCCACCAAACAGCGGGAGTCGCCGACCGAGTTCGCCCGCCGGGTGGGCGCCGAACCGGACATCGCCTCGTTCCAGGTCGGCGACCTGGTGATGGGCAACACCCTGAGCGTGCCGGTGGACGTCACCTACGCCCAGGGTGGCCAGGACCAGTTGCATGCCCTGCTCGAGCAGGATCCGGTCAACGGTCTGACGATCTGCGAGATCAACTAGGCGGCCGCCGGGTCGGAGAACCTGTCCAGGGTCGGGGGTGGCCGGTGGAGTAATCTGCTGGGCCTGGGTGGGGGTGAGCCGTACCGTTGTGCGCACCGTTGCCCGATCCGGTACCGACGCCGTCGGTGCCGGTCGTGCCTGCCCGTACCGACCGCTGTGCCCGCTGACCGTTCCGAAGCACGTTGTTGTCTGTTGACCGTTCCGATTCTGTCCCCGCCGGCCGCCAGCCGGTGTAGGAGGTAACCATGCCAGCCGACCGTATCGACGCCATCGTCAGTCTCGCCAAGCGCCGAGGCTTCGTCTACCCGTCCAGCGAGATCTACGGGGGCACCCGGTCAGCCTGGGACTACGGCCCGCTCGGCGTGGAGCTGAAGGAGAACGTCCGCCGCCAGTGGTGGCGGGCCATGGTCCAGCAGCGCGACGACATCGTCGGCCTGGACTCGGCGGTCATCCTGGCCCGGGACGTCTGGGCCGCCTCGGGCCACCTCGACGCCTTCGTCGACCCGCTGACCGAGTGCCAGTCCTGCCACAAGCGGTTCCGGGCCGACCACCTGGAAGAGGCGTACGAGGCGAAGCACGGCAACGCACCGGCCTCGCTCGCCGAGCTGAACTGCCCGAACTGCGGCAACAAGGGCACCTTCACCGAGCCGAAGATGTTCAACGGCCTGATGAAGACCTACCTCGGTCCGGTGGAGAGCGAGGAGGGCATGCACTACCTCCGCCCGGAGACCGCCCAGGGCATCTTCATCAACTACAACAACGTGGCCGCCTCGGCGCGCAAGAAGCCGCCGTTCGGCATCGCCCAGGTCGGCAAGTCGTTCCGCAACGAGATCACCCCGGGTAACTTCATCTTCCGGACCCGCGAGTTCGAGCAGATGGAGATGGAGTTCTTCGTCGAGCCCGGCACCGACGAGGAATGGCACGAGTACTGGCTGCGGGAGCGCTGGAACTGGTACCTGGGCCTCGGCCTCGCCGAGGAGAACCTGCGGTTCTACGAGCACCCGCAGAACAAGCTCTCGCACTACTCGAAGCGGACCGTCGACATCGAGTACCGCTTCCAGTTCGGCGGCACCGAGTTCTCCGAGCTGGAGGGCATCGCCAACCGTACCGACTTCGATCTCTCCACGCACAGCAAGCACTCCGGCGTCGACCTGTCGTACTTCGACCAGGAGAAGGGCGAACGCTGGGTGCCGTACGTGATCGAGCCGGCCGCCGGCCTCACCCGGGCGGTGCTCGCCTTCCTGCTCGACGCGTACGACGAGGACGAGGCGCCGAACACCAAGGGCGGCGTCGACAAGCGCACCGTGCTCCGCTTCGACCCCCGGCTCTCCCCGGTCAAGGTCGCCGTGCTGCCGCTGTCCCGTAACCCCGCCCTCTCGCCGAAGGCGAAGGAACTCGCCGCCGACCTGCGCAAGCGCTGGATCGTCGAGTTCGACGACTCGCAGGCGATCGGCCGCCGCTACCGTCGACAGGACGAGATCGGCACCCCGTTCTGCGTCACCGTCGACTTCGACACTCTCGAAGACAACGCGGTGACGGTCCGCGACCGGGACACCATGACCCAGGAGCGCGTCTCCCTCGACCAGGTGGAGCGCTACCTGGTCGAGCGCCTGCCCGGCTGCTGAGGTGTAAGGAAGGGCCCCTTCTTATCGCTTTCTGTTATAGAGCCTGTTTCTGAACCTGGTGTTGGGGTTTGTGGTAGGTCATGTGGGCTTGTCGTCGGCTCATCTGGATGATGGCGGCCCAGTAGACGAT